>NZ_JBEZBW010000048.1:0-61862 GCF_040647305.1 Saccharothrix sp. NPDC042600
CCTCCCACGCCACCACGAGGCCATGGTCCGCTGGGCCATGATCCGCACCACCACCCGCCGACTCGCCCCACAGAGGTAGTTCACAAACAGCCACTGAGAACGCCGACGGCCCGGTCCCCCGCGCGGGGACCGGGCCGTCGTGGTCGGCTCTACAGGTTCGGGAACCAGAGCTTGATCTCGCGCTCGGCGGACTCCGGCGAGTCGGAGCCGTGGACCAGGTTGAACTGGACCTCCAGGCCGAAGTCGCCGCGGATCGTGCCCGGGGTCGCCTTCTCCACCGGGTCGGTGCCGCCGGCGAGCTGCCGGAACGCCGCGATCGCCCGGGTGCCCTCGACCACCATGGCCACCAGCGGGCCGCCGGTGATGAACTCCACCAGGTCGTTGAAGAACGGCTTGCCGTCGTGCTCGGCGTAGTGCTGCTCGGCGGTCGCGCGGTCCACGGTGCGCAGTTCGAGGGCGGCCAGGCCGAGGCCCTTGCGCTCGATGCGGGAGATGACCTCGCCGACCAGGCCCCGGCTCACGCCGTCGGGCTTGACCAGGACCAGGGTGCGCTCGCTCACGGCCGTCGGTACTCCTTCGTACGAGTTCTTCCGTTGGGTGAAGGGTAGCCGGAGCTGTCATAGTGCCCGCCGTGAGCACCCGGAACGGCGAGGACTCCCACCTCGGCACCACCCTGACCGGCGCGGCCGTGTTGTTCGTCCTGCTTCGGTTGTTGGCGGTGTCCCATTACGACTGGCACACCACCTTCGCGTTGCTGCACACGCTCGACCTGGAGGACGCGCCCGGGTTGTTCCTCGGCACGTTCATGGCCGACCAGCGGATCAGCAGTGTGTTGCTGGTGCTGATGGTGCCGTTGAGCGTCTTCTACGCGGCGGCTACGCGGTCCAAGAGCGCGCCCTTGTTGGTCACCGTGCTCGTCGCGTTCCTGCTGGCGCACGTGTTGACCTACCACCACTGGTGGGTGCCCGTCGCGGCCGTCGTGGCGGCGGTGGGGCTCGGCGTGTTCGCTGTGCGGCGGCGGGGCGTTGAGCGGGGGCCTGAGCGGTTCGTGTTGCGGCGGATCGGGTGGATAGTCGGGGTGGTCGCGTTGGTGGTGGCGGCGGTGGTGGCTACGCCGTGGGTGCCCCGGGAGCGGATCGAGACAGGTGGGGGCGTGATCGAGGCCTATGTGGTGGAGACCAGCCCGGGGTTCCTGAAGGTGCTGCTCGCCGGGGATCGGGAGTTCCGGATCCTCCGGGACGACGAGGTGCGGTCGCGGGTGGAGTTGGCCGACCACTGAGTCACCAGGACTCGATCAGCGGGGCGTCGTGCGGGTGCCGCCGCCACCGCTCCGCCAGGCGGGCCAGGCGGGTCGGGGAGGCCATGCCGTGGATGGTGGCGACCTTGTCGTCGCGCACGTCCAGGACGGCCACGCCGACCACCCCGTCCGCCAGGGTGAAGACCAGGGCCGGGCTGCCGTTGACCACGGCCGCGTGGATGTCGAGGTGGCCGCCGACCAGCTTGTGCTTCGCCGGGGTCGGCTTCAGGGCCGCACGGATCACGGCGGCGATCCGGTCCGGGCGGCTCAAGTGGACCAGGTGCGGGCTCCGGCCCAGGAGCCCGTCGGACACCGCGGTCGCGTCGGTGGTCAGCAGGGCCACCAGGCGTTCGGTGTGACCGGAGGAGGCGGCGTCCAGGAAGGCCTTCGCGATGCGGCGGGCGGCGGTCCGGTCGACCTGCCCGACGGTGCGGCCGGCGGTCAGGTGGCGGCGCGCCCGGTGGGCGTGTTGTTGGCTCGCCGACTCGCTGATGTCCAGGATCTCGGCGATCTCCGCGTGCGGGTAGGAGAACGCCTCGCGCAGCACGTACACCGCCCGCTCCACCGGTGACAGGCGTTCCACGAGGGTCAGGACCGCCAGGGTCACCGACTCGCGCTGCTCGACCGTGTCCGCCGGGCCCAGCATCGGGTCGCCGTCCAGCAGCGGTTCGGGCATCCAGGCGCCGACCGCGCGCTCGTGCCGCGCCCGCGCCGACCGCAGGCGGTCCAGGGCCAGGTTGGTGACCACCTTGGTCAGCCACGCCTCGGGCACCTCGATGCGCTCCCGGTCGGCTGCCTGCCACCGCAGGAACGCGTCCTGCACCACGTCCTCGGCGTCGGCGGCCGACCCGAGCAGGCGGTACGCGAGCGAGGCCAGCCGATCCCGGCCGGCCTCGAAACGCGCCAAGGTCGCGGTGTCCACGAGCGCCACGTTAAGCGGGCACCACCCCGGCGGACCGGGCGGCCACCCGGTGCCGGCGGACCGGCATCCCGAAGGTCGGGTGGCTCACGCCGAGCGCGGCGCCGCGGAGGACGGCCGCCTTGACCCGCGCGGCCGTCCGACCGCACAGGGCGCCGGGCTTCGACCGCGCCTGGTCGTCGACCAACTGGAAGATCGCGTCGTCGCGGCCGAGGCTGATGTGGTTGCCGACGTAGGTCATCTTGCTCATGGCGATCCTGCGGCCGGTCAGGGCGCCGACGATCGCGGCCACCGCCTGCGACGCCGTGGGCCCGGCCGACGCGCAGGACATCGGCAGCGGCCGGCCGTTCTCGCCGATGGCGTGCACGCTGTCACCGGCCGCGTAGACGTGCGGGTGCGACACCGACCGCATCATGCGGTCCACTTTGATCCGGCCCTCTTCGGTGACCGCGAGACCGCTCTCGGCGGCCAGGGGGTGCACGGCGAAGCCCGCCGCCCAGACCGTGGCGTCGGCCGCGAAGGCGGCGTCGCCGGCGAACGCCCGCGTCTCCTCCACCCGGTCGATGGCCGTGTGCTCGTGGACGGTGATGCCGAGCCGGTCGAAGGCCGCCAACAGGTGGCGGCGCGCCTTCGGGCCCAGCCAGCCACCCAGTTCGCCGCTGGTGGCGAGGGTGACGGCCAGTCCGGGCCGGGCTTCGGCGATCTCGGTGGCGGCCTCGATCGCGGTCAGGTTGCCGCCGACGACCAGCACCGACCCGCTCCCGCCCAGCTCGTCCAGCCGCCGGCGCAGGCGCAGCGCCGCCGGTCGGGCGGCGACGTGGAAGGCGTGCTCGGCCACGCCCGGAACGCCGTGGTCGGCGGCGGTGCTGCCGAGCGCGTAGAGCAGGGTGTCGTGGTCGAGCCGGTCCACGCCGTCGTCGTCGGTCACGGTGACCACGCGGCGCTCGACGTCGATCCCGGTGACCCGGGCGATCCGCAGGCGGACGCCGGTGCCCGCGAACACCTCCGCCAGGTCGCGGCGGCGCAGGTCGTGGCCGGCGGCGAGCTGGTGCAGGCGCAGGCGTTCCACGAAGTCGGGTTCGGCGTTGACGACGGTGATCTCGACGTCGTCGGGGTGCAGGCGGCGGGCGAGCTGTCCGGCGGCGTAGGCCCCTGCGTACCCGGCGCCGAGGACGGTGATGCGGTGCGGCATGTCCGTGCTCCTGTCTCGTTCGACCGCACCTTGAACGGGACAGCTCCGCGATCCCTGACAGGGCTGGACCGTGACGTGGGTCACGGTCCAGCCCGGCCGGTCACCGGGTCAGCACCACCACGGACCGCGGCGGCACCGACAGGCCACCGTCGAACGTGGCCTTGTCACTGCTCAACGGGTGGTTGGCCCAGGTCCCCGGCACCGACACGGCTTTGGCCGTCGGGAACGGGTTGACCACCACCAGCACGCCGTTCAACGCCGGGTCCACGTCGGGGCCGACCGTGTCGTCCAGCAACGCCACGACCAGGCCCGGCTCGGCCGCCGGGAACGACAGCTTCTGCTGCACCAGCGCCGCGTCGTTGAGCGTGAACAGCGGCGAGGAGCGGCGGATGCGCAGCAGCTCCAGGGTGTTGTCCACGCCCTGCCGCATGTCGCCGGTCGAGGGCTTCAGGGCCCCGTTGGCCAACAGCGGCGCGGCGAACGGCCACTTGTCGCGGTTGTCCGCCGCCGGCGGCAGGCCCCGGCCGAACCCGTTGTCCCGCAACGACGGGTCGTACCGGTTGAACCAGTCGCCCGAGTCGTAGCTGTTGCGGTCCAACGACTTCGAGCGCAGGAACTCCGCGCCCGCGTGCAGGAACGGCTGTCCCTGGCCGAGCAGCACCGGGGCCAGCGCCACCTTCTGCATCCGCACCCGGTCCGCCATCGACGTCGTCACCGGCAGCTTGTAGGTCTGCGAGTCGAACAGCGTCTCGTTGTCGTGCGCGTCCACGTACGTGATGACGTCGGCGGGCGCGCCCGTGTACCCGGCCGGCGAGCCGTTGTAGGACACGTCCCGCCCGCTGACCACGCCGCCGGACGTGGACTCGAACCGGTAGGACGCCATGTTCCCGGCCATGCCCAGCTTCACCAGGTCGCTGTAGCCGGCCAGCCGCGCCGCCACGTCACCGTTGACCGGGGCGCCGTTGAGGTCGCCCGCCAAGCCCGACGCGAGACCCTGCACGCGCGGGTCGGCGTCGAACGGGCCGCCGCCGCGCACCGCGTCGCGCAACCGGTCGCTGAACGTGCCGATGCCCGTCCCCGCCAGGTTGGCCTGCGTGGCCTGCTCGAACCGGGCGTTCCCGGCGACCTCGCCGAAGTCCCAGCCCTCGCCGTAGACGCGGATCTTGCGCCCGTCCACGCCGTCCTTCTCCACGGTCAACGCGTCGAGCGCCGCCCGCACCGCCAGGATGTTCGCCTTGGGGTGGTGGCCCATCAGGTCGAACCGGAAGCCGTCCACCTTGTAGAGCCGCGCCCAGCGCACCACCGAGTCCACGACCAGCTTGCCCATCATGGCGTTCTCGGACGCGGTGTTCGCGCAGCACGTCGAGTTCGCCACGGTGCCGTCGGCGTTGAGCCGGTGGTAGTAGCCCGGCACGACCTTGTCCAGCACGGACGTCGGCGCGTCGCCGGAGGCCGCGGTGTGGTTGTAGACCACGTCCACGACGACCCGGTTGCCGTTGTCGTGCAACGACTTCACCATCTCGCGGTACTGCTTGGACCGCGCCCAGCCGGACTGGGCGTCGTCGGTGGCGTAGGACCCCTCGGGCACGTCGTAGTGGAACGGGTCGTAGCCCCAGTTGAAGCCGTCCTTCGCGGCCGTCGCCGCCACGCACTCCTGTTGCGCGGCCGAGTCGGCGGGCAGGGCGGCCAGGTCGCACGCCGGCTCCCGCCGGTCGGAGCGCTTCTCGGGGATGGTCGCGATGTCGAACGTCGGCAGCAGGTGCACGGTGTCCAGCCCGGCCTCGGCGAGCTGCCGCAGGTGCGTCATCCCGATCGAGTCGCGGTGGGTGAACGCCTTGTACGTGCCGCGCTCGGCCTCCGGCACCGACTGGTCGTTGATGGAGAAGTCCCGGACGTGCAGCTCGGTGATGCCGTGCTCGGTCGGGTCGTCCAGCCCGCGGGCCACGTCCTGCCGCCAGCCCTCGGGCATGGTGCGCGGGTCGGACAGGTCCGCGAACTGCGAGTGCGTCGAGCCGACCGCGAGCGCCACCGAGTACGGGTCCGTGACGACCACGGACTTACCGGCCACGGTCACCTCGAACTGGTAGTACCGGTCCTTCCACCGCCCGCTGCCCGACCACGAGCCCGACGCGTCGTCGCGCCGCAGGTCCAGCACCCGGGTCGGCTCACCGGTCGGCTGGTCGAACAGCCGCAGCTTCACCGAGGACGCCGTGGGCGCCCACAGCCGCACGGACACCTTGCCGCCGTCGAACACCGGCCCGTAGGCCAGCTTCGCCGCCGCGCCCGCGTACCGGTCGTCCAGCACGCCCGCGATCTGCACGCCGGTCCGGTGCCGCAGGCCACCGCCGGAATCGACGTGCACCGCGGACAGCCTGTCCCGCAACGCCTCGTCCACCCGGGCACCGTCGAGCACCTTGAACACCGGCTTGCCGCGCAGGTGCGGGAACCCCGCCGGGACCGCCTCGGCCGAGGGCGCGAGCCGCAGCACCTTGCCGCCGTACTCCAGCCGGTAGCCGTCGGACGCCACGACCGGCACGTCCCACACGACCAGGTCGCGGGACACCCAGATCGCCTTGGCCTTGGTCAGGTCGTCGTCCACGCCCGGACCGCCCGAGGGCGGCAGCACGTAGGACGCCTGCCCGTCCGGCCGCACCGAACCCGACACGAACCACACCTCGTGGCCGGTGCCGGACACGTCGAGGAACTGGTCCGGGCCGGGGTCCTTGGTGTCGCCGCGGTGGATGATGTTGCTCAGCCCCGCCGCGCCCGGCGCGAGCGGCACCGACCAGTACACGCCGAACCCGTCCGAGCCGTCCGGCACGCGCGACTGGTTCCACCCCGGGCTCGGCTCCAGCGACCCCGTCCAGTGGTACAGCGTCCAGTCCGCGTAGTCGCCCGCCGGCCGGTGGTAGTGGATCACCGCCCGGTTCTCCAGCGCGGCCCGCGTCGCGTAGACCTTCGGGTCGCCGGCCTTCGCCCAGGCGTGCCCGGTGTTGCGCCCGGACGCCTCGACGGTCCCGTTGCGCACCAACGAGAAGTCCACGGGACCGGTCGCCGGGATGCGCGCCACTCCCCCGCTGAACGGGACCTCCGTCGCGCCGGCCCGCGCCACGAGACCCGCGGTGTCGCCGCTGTAGTGCACGACCGCCTCACCGGTGGCCGCGACCTCGGTTCCGTGCACGGCCGCCTGACCCTGGCGCAACCACACCTGCGGCGACACGCTCGGGTCCACGAACCGGTCCGCGTCGGTGTCCTTCTCGTCGCCCCGGTGGGCGATGAAGCCGACGTTCTTCGCGCCCGGCTTGAGCTTCACCCACGCGAACCGGCCGTACGGGGTCTCGCCCGCGAACGGCAGCGGCTGCTGCCAGGTCGGCGCGTCCACGACATCGCCCCACACGTGCAGGCCCCAGCCGTCGTAGTCGCCCGCCGGGCGGTTGTAGTGCACGACCAGCCAGTCCGACGCGACCACGCCCGGCGGCTGCACCGGCGGCGCGGCGGCCAGGGTCAGGACCGCGCCGTCCGCGCCCAGCGCGCCGGCGTTGTCCTTGGCCACCACCCGGACCTCGACCTTCTTGCCCACGGCCGCGCCGGGCAGCGCCGCCAGGTCCGCGAACACCCGGTACGGGGCGGCGTCGTCGGTGCCCAGGACGGTCCAGTCCTGCCCCTCCACCCGGGCGGCGAACGTGGCCTGCGCGAACGCGGAGGTCACGCCGTCGGCCCGCAGCTCCACCCGGTCGTCCAGCACGGTGCCGGCGGTCGGGACCACCAGCGTCGGCGTCGGGGTGCGGGCGGCCAGCTTGCCGGAACCCTTCAGCACCACCGCGGACAGGGCGGGCACGGTGACCCGGACCTTGCCGTCCACGGCCGTGGTCGCGGCGCCGGAGGACGGCCACAGCGGCGCGAGCGCGGCGCTGCCGACCGGCACGTCCACGGTCGTCGCGGTGGTGCCCGCGTTGGCCACCACCAGGTGCTCGACCTGCGCCGCGCCGACCCGGCTGAACGCGATCACGTCACCGGAGGCGTACCGCAGCGTCTGGTTGCCCGTGCGCCACACCGGGTCGCTGTCCACGAACGCGGCCAGGTCCCGCAACTGCCGGTACAGCGGGTGGTCGGTGGCGAAGTTGTCCACCGCGCCGGTCCGGTCGCTGCCCACCAGGTCCTCGGTCGCGTACTCGGGCGTCTTGGAGGCGAACATGTCCTGGCGCGCCAGCTTGTCCCCGCCGGCGCCCGCGAAGCCCTGCTCGTCGCCGTAGTAGACGACCGGGTTGCCGCGCCACAGGTACATCAGCGCGTTGCCCAGTTCCAGCCGGTCCAGCAGCTCCGACTCGCCGATGCCCGACCGGTTCTGCCGGATCATCCAGCCGATGCGGCCCATGTCGTGGTTGCCCAGGAACGTCGGCAGCGAGGACGCGTTGGAGTCGGCGTCGGTGTACCGGTCGTCGTCCACCAGCACCTCGCCGAGGCGCTGGGCGCCGCGCCCGGACAGGAACGACGCCGCCCCGCTCTGGAACGGGAAGTCCAGCACCGCCTGCATCCGGCCGGTCGTGGAGTAGCGGGAGGTGAACGCCGGGTTGGCGTCGAACACCTCGCCGAACACGAAGAAGTCCTCCTTGCCGCGCGACTGCGCGTACCGCCGCACGTGCGGCGCGAGGGCCTGCCAGAACTCCATGTTGACGTGCTTGACGGTGTCCACGCGGTAGCCGTCGATGCCCAGCACGTCGATCCAGTTGGTGAAGATCCGCTTCATGCCCGCGACGACCTTGGGGTGCTCGGTCATCAGGTCGTCCAGGCCCGCGAAGTCGCCGTACTCGTTGGACTCGCCGCTGAACGTCGAGTTGCCGCGGTTGTGGTACAGCGACGGGTCGTTGAGCCAGTCCGGGGTCTTCCTGCCGCGCACCACCGGCGTGTAGGGGGCGGTGAGCTTCGGGAAGTCCTTCTGCCCGGCGATCTCGGCGATGTCGACCGGCCGGCCCTCGGGGTCCAGGTAGGGCACCGCGCCGGTGGAGACGTAGTCGTACTTGCCCTCGGCGTGGTCGATCAGGTCCGCGGTGTGGTTGGCGACGATGTCGAAGAACACCTTCATGCCGCGGCCGTGCGCGTCGCGGATCAGGCGGCGCATGTCGTTGGTGGTGCCGAAGTGCGGGTCGAGCTTGGTGAAGTCGGTGGTCCAGTAGCCGTGGTAGCCGGCGGAGGCGTCCGCGCCCTCGCCCTGCACCCAGCGGTTCTGGAACATCGGCGTCAGCCAGATGGCGGTGACGCCCATGCCGTCGAGGTAGTCGAGCTTGTCCCGCAGGCCCTTGAGGTCGCCGCCGTGGTAGAAGCCCTTGTCGGCCGGGTCGAACCCGGTCTTGAGGCGGTCGGGGTCGCTCGTGCCGCCGCGGTCGTTGCGCGGGTCGCCGTTGGCGAACCGGTCGGGCATGACGAAGTAGAACCGCTCGCCCGACAGGTCATCGCGGACCGCGTCGCGGGCCAACCTCCCGTCGCCGTCCCGGGCGCCGGGCGCGATGTCGTCCACGGAGCCGACGGCGAGGCGTTCGGCGGGTGCGGCGGTGGCCGTGACGGTGGGCGTGAGCAGCCCGCCTATCAGCAGGGCGACCAAGCCCAAGCGGCGGCGCATGGGCGACCTCCTTCTGTTCGGAGCCGCCTTCGGCGGCTCGCGGAGGTCGCCCGGGAGTCGGGTGTTCGCCCCTGAGGTCACGACGAATCGGGCAAGCCCGGTTGCCGTGACCTCAGGGGCGAACACCCGACGCGACCTCCTTGTCGCAAGAAATTGCAGCCCTCGCCCGGCGACAGGACCGGGCGAGGGCTCACAAAACCACGACAATCTTGGTCTTACAAGGGGCCAGACACCGCAAACTCTTGCAAGAACTTACCGGCGCTCGGGTTCCAGTGTCTTCGACCAGAGCGAAACGCCCTTGATGTCGCGCAGGAACACGGTCAGCTCGCCGTCCCGGTCCACCTCGACCTCGCCGAAGTGCTGGAAGCCGTCGAGCGGGGTCGTGTTGGCCGAAGGCGGCGCGTTGACGAACACCGCTTCGGGCCCGAACGTGGGGTCCAGCGCGTTCGGCCCGAACGCGCCCGCGTGCGCCGGCCCGGACACGAACTCCCAGAACGGGTCGAAGTCGCCGACGGCCGCGCGCTCGGGCGAGTAGTGGTGCGCGGCGGTGTAGTGGACGTCCGCCGTGAGCCACACGGTGTTGCGCACGCGGCGCTTCTTCAGCTCGCGCAGCACCCACGCCAACTCGTGCTCACGGCCGCCGGGCGCACCAGGCAGCCCGTTGGCGACGCCCTCGATGTCCACGCCGTCCGGCACGGTCAGGCCGATCGGCAGGTCGGCGGCGATGACCTTCCAGGTGGCGCGGGACCGGTCCAGCTCCCGCACGAGCCACCGGGCCTGCTGCTCGCCCAGCACGTGCCCCGCGCCGGTCTTGGGCGAGGTGTTGGGGTCCTTATACGAGCGCATGTCGAGGACGAAGACGTCCACGTGCCGGCCGAAGGAGAACTTCCGGTAGACCCGCCCGTCCACGGCCTGGCGCGGGTCGATCGGCTGCCACTCGTGGAACGCCCGGAACGCGCGGGCGGCCAGCACGTCGACGCGCTTCTCGGTGTACTGCGGGAGGGTCAGGATCTCGCCCGGGTACCAGTTGTTGACCACCTCGTGGTCGTCCCACTGCACGAACATGGGCACCCGGGCGGCGAACTCGCGGTACTTCGGGTCGAGCAGGTTGTAGGCGAACTGGCCGCGGTACTCGTCCAGGGTCTCCGCGACCTTGAGCTTCTCCGGGGTGACGACGTTGCGCCAGATCCGGCCGTCCGGCAGCGTCACGGACTCCTTGAGCGGGTTGTCCGCGTACACGGTGTCGCCGCTGTTGATGAAGAAGTCGGGCCGGCGGGCGGCCATCGCCGCGAAGATCGGCATGCCGCCGAGGTCGGGGTTGCTGCCCCAGCCCTGCCCGGCCACGTCGCCCGACCACACGAACCGGACCCCGTCGTCGCCCAGCGGAGCCGTCCGGAACGCGCCGACGACGGCCTCGCTGCGCGCCCGCCCGTCCAGGTCCTCGGCGATCACCCGGTAGTGCACCTCGCGGCCCGGCGGCAGGCCGCGCAGCCGGACCTTGCCCGTGCCGCCGGTCTCCGGGGTCAGCAGCGGGCCGCGCACGGTCCGCACGTGCCGGAAGTCGGCGTCCCGGGACACCTCCACCACCATCCGCGAAGGCCGGTCGGCCCGCGTCCACACCAGCCCGCCGTCGAACGTCACGTCCCCGGACTGGACGCCGTGCGTCAACACCGGCCGGCCGCTGTGCGCCAGCGCCACCCCGGGCACGAACACACCCGCCGCACCGATCGCCCCGGCGCGCAGCAGCGTCCGCCGGTTCACTCCACCTTCGCTCATGGCGGGTTTCTAACCGGCGGAGGCGAATGCGGGGTGAACACGACCCGGACACCCCCGGAACAGCCGGTCAGGTGGCTTTCGGCCGCATCTTGCGGGCCCGCGACTCCAGCTCGGCGATGATCGTCCGGGACAGCAGGTACCCGCCGCTCGCGTCGAACAGGAACCGCTCGGCGTCCTTGCGCCGGTCCCCCACCAGGTCGTGGGCGATGAACTCGGGGTCGAACGCCAGCCCTTCGGCGAACTCGCCCAACCGCTCCCGCATCCGGTCCTCCACCGCCGCGCGAGCCGCCTCCACCCGCTCCCACGCCAGCGCGACCGCCTTCGCCGCACCGGCCCGGTCCCGCGCGGAAGCCAACAACGGCCCCACCTCGGCGTGATCGGCCAGCTTGCGCTCCACCGCCGAGACGCTGTACCCGGGAGCCAGCAGCCGCAGCTCCGGGTCCCGCGCCAACCGCTCGGCCAGCTCCGCGACGCGCTCGTCGGGCCACAGGGCGATCCGGGCCAGTTCCTCCGCCGCCCGCCGCAACGCCTCCCGCCACGGCGCGACCGCGACCCACGTGTGCACCACGCCCTGGTGGGCGAACCCGACCCGGACCGACATCACCCGCCCGGCGTACCGCTCGGGCTCGTCCGCCAGCTCCTCGCCCACGCCGCCGTCGAGCACGCTCCACGGCCCGCCGGCCAGGTGCCCCGGCGTCACCACCTCGACGTCCCGGTACAGCAGCGTCGCCCCCACCCGCACGGCGACGGCGAAGAACTCGTCCACCCCCATGCGGTCGGCGGTCACGACGACCTGCGACCGGACGTCGGCGGGCAACGCCGGCAGGCAGGGCACCCGCCGCGCCGCCACCAGGGCGTTGACCCGGTCGGCCAACGCCCCGACGGTGTCGTCCCCGGGCGCGGTCACGGCTGTTGGCTGGGCAGCCGCCCCTCGGCCATCCGCTTGGCCACGTCCCGCCGCAACCACAGCAGGTACGCCCACACCAGGGTGAACAGGATGCCGATCACGCCCAACGCGGTCATCAGGAACAGCGAAGCGATCATCACCGCGTGCAGCGCGGCGATGATCCACACCGCCCACGGCCGCTTCAACAACCCGCAGGTCACGACGAACGCGACGATCAACCCGAGCACCAGGTACCCGGTCCCGGTGCCGACGCCGCCGCCGAGCTTGGCCACCACCGGCAGCGCCAGGGCGACGACGATGGCCTCCAGGACGAGCGTCCCGGCCATGATGCCCCGGAACGACTTCATCGGGTCCTTCTTGGGAGCCGGCGGAGTGGTCATGCCGGAGCCTTCCCGAACAGGGCGCGCGCCTCGCCGGCGGTGACCACCGACCCGGTCACGACCACGCCGCCACCGGACACCACGCCGCCGTCGTCGTCCTCCTCGGCCAGCCGCACGGCCTCCTCGATCGCGTCGACCAGGTGCGGCTGCACGACCATGCGGTCCTCGCCGAAGATCGGGATCGCCACGCCGGCCAGCAGGTCCGGGTCCATCGCGCGCGGCGAGGAGTTGGCGGTCAGCACGACCTCGTTCACGACCGGTTCCAGCTCGCTCAGGATGCCCACGGCGTCCTTGTCGTCCATCACGCCCACGACCGCGACCAGCTTGCGGAACCCGAACTCCTCGTCCAACGCGCGAGCCAGCGCCTTCGCGCCGTGCGGGTTGTGGGCGGCGTCCACGAGCACGGTCGGGGCCGAGCGCACCCGCTCCAACCGGCCGGGCGAGGCCACCGTGGCGAACGCCTCGCGCACGGCCTCGATGTCGAGCTGCCGGTCCGCGCCGGCGCCGAAGAACGCCTCCACCGCCGCCAGGGCGAGAGCCGCGTTCGCCGCCTGGTGGGCGCCGTGCAGCGGCAGGAAGACCTCGTCGTAGACGCCGCCCAGGCCCTGCAGGCGCAGCATCTGCCCGCCCACCGCGATGTCGCGCTGGAGGACGCCGAACTCCGAGCCCTGCCGGGCCACGGTCGCGTCCACCTCGGCCACCCGCCGCAGGAACACCCGCTCGACGGCCGGGTCCTGCTCGGCCAGCAGCGCCACCGCGCCGGGCTTGATGATCCCGGCCTTCTCCTCGGCGATGCCCTCCAGCGAGTCGCCCAGGTAGTCGGTGTGGTCCAGCCCGACCGGGCACAGCACGGCGATCTTGCCGTCGGCGATGTTCGTGGCGTCCCACCGGCCGCCCATGCCGACCTCGACGACCGCCGCGTCCACGGGGGCGTCCGCGAAGGCCGCGAACGCCATGCCGGTGAGCACCTCGAACTTGCTCATCGGCACCTCGGACCGGCTGTCCACGATCCCGATGTAGGGCTCGACGTCCCGGTAGACCTCGACGTAGCGCTCGGGGCTGATCGGCGCGTTGTCCACGTTGATCCGCTCGGTCACCAGCTGCAGGTGCGGGCTGGTGTACCGGCCGGTGCGCAGGCCGACGCGGGTCAGCAGCGCGTCGACCATGCGGGAGGTGGACGTCTTGCCGTTCGTGCCGCCGATGTGGATCACCGGGTAGGACGTCTGCGGGTCGCCGAGGATCTCCGCCAGCGCCTTGATCCGGTCCACGCTCGGGTCGAGCTTGGTCTCGGGCCAGCGCTGGTTGAGCTCCGCCTCGACCTGGCGCAGCTCCTCCAACGGGTCGGCGGCGGTCACGACTGCGGCAGCGTTTCGAGGCGGGCGTGGATGCGCTCGATCTCGGCGTTGGCCGCGGCCAACCGACCCTTGATCTTCTCGACGACCTCGGCGGGGGCCTTGTCGGTGAACGCGGGGTTGTCGAGCTTGCCCTCGCACTGGGCCCGCTCCTTCTCCGCCACCGCGAGGTCCTTGGCCAGGCGCTTGCGCTCGGCGGCCACGTCGATCGCGCCGGACAGGTCCAGCTCGACCTTGACCGTGCCCTTGGGCAGGCCGACGTCCAGTGAGACCGACACCTGGAACCGCTCGTCCGGCTCGGTCATGCGGGTCAGCGACCGCACCGCCGGCACCTGGTCGACCAGGTCCACGCAGCACGCGCCGCGCACCTTGCCGGCGACCTTCTGCGCGGGCTTGAGGCCCTGGTCGGAGCGGAACCGGCGGATCTCGGTGACCAGCTTCTTCAGGCCCTCGACGCGCTGCGCCGCGACCTCGTCCCGCTCGCCGCCGGTCGCCTTGGGCCACTCGGCGACGACGAGCGACTCGCCACCGGTGAGCGTGGTCCACAGGGTCTCGGTGATGAACGGCGTCAACGGGTGCAGCAGGCGCAGCAGCACGTCGAGCACGTGGCCCAGCACCAGTCGGGTGGACTCGGCGCGCTCGCCGCCCTCGGCGAGCTGGACCTTGGCCAGCTCCAGGTACCAGTCGCAGAACTCGTCCCACGTGAAGTGGTAGAGCGCCTCGGCCAGCTTGCCGAACTGGAACTGCTCGAACTGGCCGTCCACATCGGACACGAGCTGGTCGAGCAGGTCGAGCACCCAGCGGTCGGCGTCGGTCAGCGCGTCGCGCGCGGGCAGCGGCGCCTCGACGTTGGCCCCGTTGCCCAGCGCGAACCGGGTGGCGTTCCACAGCTTCGTGGTGAAGTTGCGCGACCCGGCCGCCCACTCCTCGGCGATCGCCAGGTCCGAGCCGGGGTTCGCGCCGCGCAGCAGCGTGAACCGGGTGGCGTCGGCGCCGTAGGCGTCCATCCAGTCCAGCGGGTCGATGCCGTTGCCGCGCGACTTCGACATCTTCTTGCCGTACTGGTCGCGGATCAGGCCGTGCAGGAAGACGTGGTCGAACGGCTGCTTGCCGTCCATCGCGTACAGGCCGAACATCATCATCCGGACGACCCAGAAGAACAGGATGTCGTAGCCGGTGGACAGCACGCTGGTCGGGTAGAACTTCGCCAGGTCGCTGGTCGGCGTCGGCCAGCCCAGCGTGGAGAACGGCCACAGGCCCGAGGAGAACCACGTGTCCAGCACGTCCTCGTCCTGGACCCAGCCCTCGCCCGGCGGCTCGTCGTCCGGCCCGACGCACATGACCTTGTCGTCGGGGCCGTACCAGACCGGGATGCGGTGGCCCCACCACAGCTGGCGCGAGATGCACCAGTCGTTGAGGTTGTCCACCCAGTCGAAGTAGCGCTTGGCCAGCTCCGGCGGGTGGATCGTGGTGCGGCCGTCGCGCACCGCCGCCGCGGCCTCGCGGGCCAGCGGCTCGACCTTGACCCACCACTGCATGGACAGGCGCGGCTCGATGACCGTGTCGCAGCGCGAGCAGTGGCCCACGGCGTGCGTGTACGGGCGCTTCTCGGCGACGATCCGGCCCTGCTCGCGCAGCGCGGCGACCACGGCGGGCCGCGCCTCGAACCGGTCCAGGCCCTCGAACGGGCCGTGCGCGGTGATGTTGCCCCGGCCGTCCATGATCGTCAGCGCGGGCAGGTCGTGGCGCTGGCCGATCTCGAAGTCGTTCGGGTCGTGCGCCGGGGTGACCTTGACCGCGCCGGTGCCGAACTTCGGGTCCACGTGCTCGTCGGCCACGATCGGCACGTACCGGCCGGTCAGCGGGACCTCGACCTCGGTGCCGATCAGGTGCCGGTAGCGCTCGTCCTCCGGGTGCACGGCCACCGCCGTGTCGCCCAGCATGGTCTCGGCGCGGGTGGTGGCGACGACGATCGAGTTCGCGCCCTCGCCGTAGCGGATCGAGACCAGCTCGCCGTCGTCGTCGGAGTGGTCCACCTCGATGTCGGACAACGCGGTCTGGCAGCGCGGGCACCAGTTGATGATGCGCTCGGCGCGGTAGATCAGGCCGTCGTCGAACAACTTCTTGAAGATCGTCTGGACGGCCCGGGACAGGCCCTCGTCCATGGTGAAGCGGACGCGGTCCCAGTCGACGCCGTCGCCGAGGCGGCGCATCTGGCCGAGGATCTTCCCGCCGACCTCCTCGCGCCACTGCCAGACCCGCTCCACGAACTTCTCGCGGCCCAGGTCGTGCCGGGACAGGCCCTCGCCGGCCAGGGCGCGCTCGACCGCGGTCTGGGTCGCGATGCCCGCGTGGTCGGTGCCGGGCAGCCACAGGACCTCGAAGCCCTGCATGCGGCGGCGGCGGGTGAGGGCGTCCATGACGCTGTGGTTGAGGGCGTGGCCCATGTGCAGGCTGCCGTTGACGTTGGGCGGCGGCAGCACGATGGTGAACGGCGGCTTGTCGCTGGTCGCGTCGGCCGTGAAGTAACCGCGCTCGACCCACCGCTCGTACAGGCCGGCCTCTACCTCGGCCGGGTTCCAGGCCGGCGGGAGTTCGGGTCGCTGCGGGGTGGTGGGCGTTTCAGTCACGAGCGAAGTCTACGGAGGCGCGGGTATCGACTTCTAACCAGATACCTGCTACCGCCCGGACCGGGCGGGTGAGGTGCGGCGGTCCGGGCCCCGGTCGCGTCGGTGAGCCCCGAACGGCCGTTCGAGGGGACGCCGGCGGCGGGCCGGGCCGACGGCGCGGCCGGGATCGTCGCCCCGGAGGCGCGGCCGGTCGGCCCGTTCCCGGTCGAGCAGGTCGCCGACGCCTACGCGCGGGTCCGGTAGGCCGTCGTCGCGGCGCGGCTGGACCGCCGGCCGACCAGCGACGGCCGCGGGCCCCGGGGGTCACCCGTTCGGCCGATGCCGACGCCTGTGGCGCCGCTCACAATTGACGTTGATCAACCGGTCGCCGCCGGGGACGACGCCGGATTCACGGGCCGTTCTCAACCCCTTGGGGCCCGTGACAGCGGTCCCGCGTCGCCCGGCCGCGCCGGTCGGTCGCGGTAGGCGCTGGTGCGCTCGCGCGGGGCGCGCCAGCGCTCGCGCCGGCCACGCGCGTCCCGGCCCCCGGTGGGCGCACAATGGCCCGCATGAGCAAGCCTCCCCAGCACGACGTCGACGAGTCCCGCATCGAGGTCACCGGGCCCAAGACCTGGGCCGCGGGGCTGCCCGGCGTCGCCGTGTCGCTCAAGCGCGGCGTCGAGCAGATGGGCCTCGGGCGGACGGTCACCACGCTGCGGCTGCTCAACCAGCGCGAGGGGTTCGACTGCCCGGGGTGCGCCTGGCCCGAGCCGCAGGGGCACCGCAAGCTCGCCGAGTTCTGCGAGAACGGGGCCAAGGCGGTGGCCGAGGAGGCCACGCGGCGGCGGGTCGGGCCGGAGTTCTTCGCCGCGCACCCGGTGGCGGAGCTGGCCGGGAAGACCGACTTCTGGCTGGGGCAGCAGGGGCGGCTGACCGAACCCGTCGTGTTGCGCGCGGGCGGCACCCACTACGAGCCGATCTCGTGGGCCGACGCGTTCGCGCTGGTCGCCTCCCGGCTCAACGGGCTGGCCGATCCGGACGAAGCCGTCTTCTACACCTCCGGGCGCACCAGCAACGAGGCCGCGTTCCTCTACCAGCTGTTCGTGCGGTCCTTCGGCACCAACAACCTGCCGGACTGCTCGAACATGTGCCACGAGTCCTCCGGCGCGGCGCTGGCGGAGACCACGGGCATCGGCAAGGGCTCGGTGAGCATCGACGACTTCGCCCGCGCCGACCTGATCGTGGTGGTGGGCCAGAACCCGGGCACCAACCACCCGCGGATGCTGTCCGCGCTGGAGGACGCCAAGAAGGCGGGCGCGAAGGTCGTCGCGGTCAACCCGCTGCCCGAGGCCGGGCTGCTGCGGTTCAAGAACCCGCAGAACGTGCGCGGGGTGGTCGGCGCGGGGACCCGGTTGGCCGACGAGTTCCTCCAGATCCGGCTGGGCGGCGACCAGGCGCTGTTCCAGGCGGTGGGCAACCTGCTGCTGAACTGGGACGCGGTGGACCGCGAGTTCGTGGAGGGCTTCACCGACGGGTTCGCCGAGTACGCGGCGCACGTGCGGGAGCTGGACTGGGACGCCGTGGACCTGGCCACCGGGTTGCCGCGCGCGCAGGTCGAGCTGCTGGCGCGGGTGCTGGCCGACTCGCAGCGCACGATCTTCTGCTGGGCCATGGGGTTGACCCAGCACAAGCACGCCGTGGCGACGATCAAGGAGATCGCCAACGTCGCCCTGCTGCGCGGGATGATCGGCAAGCCCGGCGCGGGGCTGTGCCCGGTGCGCGGCCACTCGAACGTCCAGGGCGACCGGACGATGGGCATCTGGGAGAAGATGCCGGAGAAGTTCCTGGCCGCGCTGGAGGCGGAGTTCGGCGTGCCGGTGCCGCGCGAGCACGGGTTCGACACGGTCGACTCGATCCGCGCCATGCGCGACGGCCGGGCCAAGGTGTTCTTCGCGGTGGGCGGCAACTTCGTCGCGGCCACGCCGGACACGGAGGTGACCGAGCGCGCGATGCGGTCGTGCGACCTGACGGTCCACGTGTCCACCAAGCTGAACCGGTCGCACGTCGTGCACGGGCGGGAGGCGTTGATCCTGCCGACGTTGGGGCGCACGGAGAGCGACCTCCAGCACACCGGCGAGCAGTTCGTGACGGTCGAGGACTCGATGTCGGTGGTGCACCGGTCGCGCGGGCGGCTGGAGCCGGCGTCGGAGTCCCTGCTGTCCGAGGTGTCGATCGTGTGCCGGTTGGCGCGGGCGGTGCTGGGCGCGGAGCACCCGGTGCCGTGGGAGGAGTTCGAGAAGGACTACGACCTGATCCGGGACCGGATCGCCCGCGTGGTGCCGGGGTGCGCGGACTACAACGCGCGGGTGCGGCAGCCGGACGGGTTCGTGCTGCCCCACGCGCCCCGCGACGCCCGCGAGTTCACCGGGACCCGGAGCGGGAAGGCGCACTTCACGGCCAGCGAGCTGACGGTGCTGCGGGTGCCGGCCGGGCGGTTGCTGCTGCAGACCATGCGCAGCCACGACCAGTACAACACCACCATCTACGGCCTGGACGACCGCTACCGAGGGGTCAAGGACGGGCGCCGGGTGGTGTTCGTCAGCCCCGCCGACCTGGACGAGCTGGCGCTGGCCGACGGGGACTTCGTGGACCTGGTCAGCGAGTGGCCGGAGGACCCCACGGGCGTCTTCGAGCGGCGTGCCGAGCGGTTCCGGGTGGTGGCCTACCCGACGGCCAAGGGGTGCGCGGCGGCGTACTTCCCCGAAGCGAACCCGTTGGTGCCGTTGGACTCGACCGCGGAGAAGTCGGGGACGCCGACGTCCAAGTCGATCGTGGTGCGGTTGGAGAAGTTGTAGCGTTCGGCGGGTGAGCCGGGGGCACTGGTGGGCGCTGGTCGGGTTTCTGCTGGTCGTGGCGGCTTCGTGGTGGGAGCCGCGGTGGCCCGGCGAGCAGGCGTTGCACACGTCGTTGACCGTGGTGGCGTTGGTCGGGTTGCTGGTGGCGCAGCGGCGGTGGCCGTTGTCGCTCGGGGACTGGCTGCTGGTGCTGCTGTTCCTGTCCCTGCACACCATCGCCGCCCGCTGGCTGTACTCCGCGGTGCCGTACGACCAGTGGACCGACGCCCTGTTCGGCTTCCGGCTGTCCGAGGTGTTCTCGTGGCGGCGCAACCACTTCGACCGGCTCGTGCACTTCTTCTACGGCGTGTGCCTGGCGGGTGTGCTGGCGCGGCGGTGGGGGTGGCTGCGGACGGTCGAGGTGGTGGTGTCCACCAGCGCGGTCTACGAGCTGTTCGAGTGGGGCATCGCGCTGGTCCTCGCACCCGACCTCGCCGAGGCGTACAACGGCCAACAGGGCGACATGTGGGACGCGCACAAGGACATGGCGCTGGCGACGGCCGGCGCGCTGGTCACGCTGGGCGTCGTCGCCACGAGAAGGTTGCTGACGCGCTCAGGTGGCGGTCGTCGCGGGCCAGGGCCCAGTCCAGCTTGAGGCTGCCGGAGAGCAGGTGCAGTCGGCGGCGGGTCAGTCGGTGGCGGTGGGCCGCGGCCTGGTCTTCGCACATGCGCTGGTGTGCCACGGAAAGTAAGTCGTGCATGGTTGATCCCCCTAATCGCGTTGCGGTGACACCGTGGTGGAGAGCAGGAAGCGCACCGGCCGGGCACCTTCGGGCCGGGCGGACTTGTCGTCGTTGCGGTCGCTGTAGCGGCCGATGATCGCGAGCACCTCGGCGGTGATCTCCTGCAACTCCTCGGCCGTCAGGAACTCCAGCCGGCCGTTGAGCGTCAGCGCTTCGCGCCACTCGGCGGGCTCCAGCGACTTGCGGCGGTTGGCGTCGCGGATCTCGGCGAACGCGTGCTCCAGGAACGCCTCACCCGCCGCCTCCCCGGCCAACGCGGTCTCCTCGTCCACGCCCTCGCCCGACCAGCGCTGCATCTGCTGGACGAGCTGCCACGGCTTCTGCTTGCCCTTCACGCCGGGCACCTCGGCCACGAACCCGTACTTGGCCAGCGTGTTCAGGTGGTACGAGCAACTGGCGACGCTCTCCCCCGTCGCCTCGGCGCACTGCGTCGCCGTCCGCGGCCCGTCGGTACCCAGAAGCATGATCAGCTTCCACCGGAACGGGTGAGCGAGTGCCCGGAGCGCTTTCGGGTCCCTGATGAGGTCGTCGGCCACGGTGCCAGGGTAGGTGTAGCAAGGAGTGTTTATCAAGAGTTGTTGCTAAACACTCCTTGCTACATAGAGTCAGCCGGACACCGGGTGGCGAGCGGGTCGGGTCAGCGCCGTGCACGCGATGCACCTTTCGACCGGCTGCGGCTCGCTCCACCTCCGGTCCGCCTTGACCGCATACCAAGCCACGACACCGCACACGGTCCGGGACACATGCGGATCCGGGTCGTAGGCGTGAGCCCGGACGGGAGTCCGGGACCTCGGACAGCCGGCCAGCTCGTAGGCCACCGTCAAGCCGTGGATGTGGGGCATCGCCCCTCCTTCGGGCCATGGGCCGCCAGTCGCGGCCCTCAAGCGTTCACTGGTGTCACTGCCCCCCGCACAGGACCGGCCGCCGGGACGCGGCGCCCATCCGGAAGCGACCGTGCACTCGTCTTCGTGGTCTCCGACGTGCCCGGCGGTAACGGGGGCGGCCGTTTGGGCGAAGGGTCGGGTGTGAAGAAGGCTTTGGTGGCCATCGGCCTGTTCGGTCTCGTCGGGTGCACCGCCGCGCCCGCGCCCACCCCCGCGGTGACGACCACGAGCGCGCCCACCGCGACCCGGACGCAGGCCGTCGGTGACCTCGACTGCGCCAAGGCCCCGGAGGAGGTGGTCGGGGCCGCGCTCCAGTTGAACCTCGCGCACCCCAAGCAGACCGTGAACCAGAACGTCGTCGTCTGCCAGTACGAAGGCGGCGGCGTCAACACGATGGTCCGGTTCCAGACCGAGACCGACGCCGACGCCTTCGCGCAGGGCAAGAAGGGCTTCACCGACAGCGGGCAACGGGTGACCGACCTCGGCGGGTTCTTCGACGAGGCCTACACCAGCACGCTCGGCGCGGGCGAGGTCGTGCAGAACACGCTGGTGGCGCGCAAGGGTGACACCGAGATCCTGGTGACCTCCGCCGCCAACTTCGAGCAGGAGAAGAAGCTGGTCACCGAACTCTTCGGACGCCTCTAGCGCCGCGGGCGCGCCTCTAACGCTCCAGGACCGCCATGGCGGCGTTGTGCCCGCCGATGCCGCTCACCCCGCCGCCCCGCCGCGCGCCCGCGCCGCAGACGAACAGGTTCGCCACCTCGGTCTCCACGCCCCAGCGCCCCACCTCGTCCTCGGTCTCCGCGAACGGCCACGCCAGGTCGCCGTGGAAGATGTTGCCGCGCGGCAGGCCCAGTTCGGCTTCCAGGTCGAGCGGGGAACGGGCCTCCAGGCACGGGTTGCCGTCGGCGTCGCGCGCCAGGCAGTCCTCGATCGGCTCCTCCAGGTGCTCGTTGAGCGCCTTGAGGTACCGGGACACCAGCTGGTCGCGGGTGGTGTCGTCCGCGACCAGGCCCGCCGGGGTGTGCAGGCCGAACAGGGTCAGCGTGTGCCAGCCCCGCCCGACCAGTTCGGGGGCGAGGATGGACGGGTCGGTGAGGGTGTGGCAGTACATCTCCGCCGGCAGGACGTCCGGCAGCCTGCCCTCGGCGGTCTGCCGGTAGGCGGACTCCAGATGGCTGTACGCCTCGTCCAGGTGCAGCGTGCCGGCGAACGCCCGCGCCGGGTCCACGCCGGAACGCAACCGCGGCAAGCGTTCCAACAGCATGTTCACCTTCATCTGCGCGCCCTCGGCGGACTCCGGCGCGGACTGGCCGCGCAGGGCGCTCAGGGTCGCCGTGGACACGTTGGAGAGCACGAACCGGGCGCCCACCGTGCGGCCGTCGAACTCGACCTCGGCGGTCTTGCCGTCGGCGTCCACCCTGGACACCTCCGCGCCGGTCACGATCTCCACGCCCGCGTCCCGCGCGGCGCGTTCGAGTTCCGCCGTCAACGCGCCCATGCCGCCCGCCGGCACCTTCCACTCCCCCGTGCCGTTGCCGATCACGTGGTAGAGGAAGCAGCGGTTGGCGCGCAGGTCGTGCAGGGACGTGTGGGTGCCGATCAGGGCGTCCGTCGCCACCACGCCGCGCACGACGTCGTTGACGAACAACTCCTCCAGCGTTTCCCCGAGGGGGCGTTCGAAGACCTGTTCCCACAACCGCATCCGGGCCACGGCGTCCACGCGGATGCGGGCGTGGTCGCGTGAGACCAACGGCTCCAGGAGCGTCGGCGAGAGCGCGCCGGCCAGCAGCTCCAGGTCGGCGTACCAGCGCTGCCAGCGCTCGAACTCCTCGTCCGACCCGGTCAGGGCGCGGAACGAGGCGGCGGTCGCCGGACCCGGCGTCCGCTCGACCAGCAGGTCGCCCGCCGGGGTGTAGGAGGACACGGCGCGGGACCGCAGCTCGACGCGCAGCCCCAGGTCGGTGACGACGCGGTCGGGCAGCAGGCTCACCAGGTAGGAGTAGCGCGACAGGCGGGCCGGGACGCCGGCGAACACCTGTTCGCTGACCGCCGCGCCACCCACGTGGTCGAGCTTCTCCACCACCAGCACCGAACGGCCGGCCCGGGCCAGGTACGCCGCGGCGACCAGGCCGTTGTGCCCGCCGCCGACCACCACCACGTCGTAGGAGTCCACCCGACGACCCTAGCCGGTGAACAGCGCCGTCACCTTGCGGATCAGCTCGACCAACCCGTAGGCGAGCGGGACGCCCACCCACAGCCACGCGAACACGACCAGGGCGCGGTTCACCGGGTCACCTCCACCGGTTCGGGCTCGTGGTGCTTCGCGGCCACCGGGCGCACGAGCTCGTTGGCGACGAAGCCCACCGCGAGCAGGGCGATCATGATGTGGAGGGACGTCGTGTAGAGGTCCGGGCCGGTCTTGCCGGCGGCCTTCTGGCCGTCCGCGATGGCGTTGACGATGAACGGGCCCAGCACCCCGGCCAGGGACCACGCGGTGAGCAACCGGCCGTGGATCGCGCCCACCTGGTAGGTGCCGAACAGGTCCTTGAGGTAGGCGGGGATCGTCGCGAAACCACCGCCGTAGAAGGACAGGATCAGCATGGCGCAGACGACGAACAGCACCTTGGACTCGTTGCCGGCCAGCGCGAGGACCAGGTAGGTCAGCGCGCCGACACCGAGGTACAGGCGGTAAATGTTCTTGCGCCCCACCAGGTCCGAAGTGGACGACCAGGTGATCCGGCCCGCCATGTTCGCCAGCGACAGCAAGGCGACGAACCCGGCCGCGGCGCCGGCCGCGACGGGCGTCGAGGTCTCCGCGAAGAAGTCGCGGATCATCGGCGACGCCTTCTCCAGGATGCCGATGCCCGCGGTGACGTTGAAGCACAACACCACCCACAGGCACCAGAACTGCGGTGTGCGCAGGGCGTTGCGCGCGGACACGTTGACGACCGAACGGGTCACGCGTCGCTCGGCCACCGTCGGCGGCACGCGGATGAGCAGCACGCCCACGGACATGAACACCGCGTACACCACGCCGTGGGTGAGGAAGGTCTGGGCGATCCCGGTGTGGTCGCGGCCGAACGACTCCAGCATCTGGGCCGACCACGGCGAGGCGATCAGCGCGCCGCCGCCGAAGCCCATGATGGCGATGCCGGTCGCCATGCCCGGCCGGTCCGGGAACCACTTGATCAGCGTCGAGACCGGCGAGATGTAGCCGATGCCCAGGCCGATCCCGCCGACGAACCCGTACCCCAGCACCACCAGCCAGTACTGCTGCGTCCACGCGCCGAGCGCCGAGATCAGGAACCCGGACGAGAAGCAGGTGGCGGAGACGAACATCGCCCAGCGCGGGCCGTTGCGCTCGACCAGCGTGCCGCCGAACGCGGCCGACAGGCCGAGCATGACGATGCCGAGCTGGAACGGCAGCGCGCTCTGGGTGCCGGAGAGGCCCAGAGCGCCTTCCAGCGGCGGCTTGAAGACGCTCCACGCGTACGCCTGCCCGATCGCGAGGTGCACCGACAGGGCGGCGGGCGGCACCAACCAGCGGTTCCAGTCCGGCGGGGCGACGGTCCTCCCGCGGTCGAGGAAGCCCACCCGGGAACCCATTGGCCGACACCTCCGTAACCTGGTTGGTGGCTCACGCCGAAACTTAGCGTCGGGAAGGAGTTCCACGATGGGGCGAGTCACCGTCCGTCGCCCAGTGGTCACGTATTCGCGACGAACGCACCGGACGCGGGTCGATTCGCTGGCCGCCGAGGAGCCGCTGGAGCTGCGCGTCGGGGGCACGGCGCTGACCGTGACGATGCGCACACCCGGCCACGACGTGGAGCTGGCGCACGGGTTCCTGCTCAGCGAGGGTGTGATCGGGGGCCTGGCGGACGTGTCGGTGGCCCGGTTCTGCGAGGGCACCGGTCCCGACGGGCTCAACACGTACAACGTGCTGGACGTGGCGTTGGCCGACCACGTGCCGCCGCCCCAGGCCGGGGTCGAGCGGAACTTCTACACGACGTCGTCGTGCGGGGTGTGCGGCAAGGCGGCGTTGGACGCGGTGAAGCTCAAGACCCGCTTCTCCCCCGCCCAGGACGGCGTCCGGGTGGACGTGGACGTGCTGGCCGGCCTGCCCGACGCGCTGCGGGCGCGGCAGAAGGTGTTCTCCTCGACCGGCGGGTTGCACGCGGCCGGACTCTTCACCGAGTCGGGTGACGCCCTGGTGGTGCGGGAGGACGTCGGGCGGCACAACGCCGTGGACAAGGTGCTGGGGTGGGCGGTCCTGAACGACCGGGTGCCGCTGGCCGGGACGGTGCTGGTGGTGTCCGGGCGGGCATCGTTCGAGCTGGTCCAGAAGGCCGCGATGGCCGGGGTGCCGGTGCTGGCGGCGGTGTCCGCGCCGTCGTCCCTGGCGGTCGAGTTGGCCGACGAGCAGGGGGTCACGCTGGTGGGCTTCCTGCGCGGGGACTCCATGAACGTCTACGCGCACCACGAGAGAGTGACCGCTTGAGACCACTCGACGGAGTGCTCGTCGTCAGCCTCGAACAGGCCGTCGCCGTGCCGTACGCGACCAGGTTGCTGGCGGACCTCGGCGCGCGGGTGGTCAAGGTGGAACGGCCCGACGGCGGCGACTTCGCCCGCCACTACGACCACGCCTGCGGGGACGTGTCGTCGTACTTCGCCTGGACGAACGCGGGCAAGGAGTCGCTGGCGCTCGACCTCAAGCACCCGGCCGGGCGCGAGGTGCTCGACCGGCTCGTGAGCAGCGCCGATGTGGTGCTGTGCAACCTGTCGCCGGGTGCGGCGCGTCGCATTGGTGTGGACGCCGACACGCTTCGCGCGCAGCACCCGACGCTCGTCGTCGGCGAGCTGTCGGGCTACGGCGACGCCGGCCCGTACGCCGAGCGCAAGGCCTACGACGCGCTCGTGCAGTCCGAGGCCGGATTGGTGGAGCTGACCGGGGAGGGTGACGTCACGGCTCGCGCCGGCATCTCCGTGGCCGACATCGCCGCCGGCGTGCAGTTGCAGTCAGCCGTGCTCGCGGCCCTGTTGCACCGCGCCCGCACGGGTGAGGGGGCCACGCTGCGGTTGTCGCTGTTCGAGGCGATGGCCGAGTGGATGCACCAGCCGATGCTGTACGCGACGGGCACCGGACGTGCTGCCCCGCGCACCGGGGCGCACCACCCGAGCATCGCCCCTTACGGGCCGTTCGCCTGCCGGGACGGCGCGGTGCACCTGGCCGTGCAGAACGACCCGCAGTGGCGGCGGCTGTGCGCCGTGCTCGGCCGGCCTTCGTTGGCCGACGACCCGCGCTTCACCACGGTCAGCTCACGCGTCGAACACCGGCCCGCGCTGCACGCCGAGCTGGACTTCTCCGGGTGGGGTGCCGCCGACCTGCTGAAAGCCTTGGACGAGGCCGACGTGCCCGCGGCGCGCACGCGCAGCGTGGCCGAACTGCCCGACCACCCGCAGTTGGTCGCCCGGGAGCGCGGGGTGCGGGTGGCCGTGCCGGGCGGCGAGGTCGGGATGCTGCGACCCCCGGTGGACTCCACGGCGTGGACGGCTGCCCTCGGTCCCGTGCCCGCGCTCGGTGAGCACACCGACCACGTGCTGCGCACGCTCGGTTACTCGGACGACGACATCGCGGACCTCCGAAGACGGAAAGCGGTGTAGGCGAAACGCCCGACCGGTCCGGCGCGATGGGTCTTGGGGGAATTCGCTGGAGGGGGACATGGTCAGCAGGCGCACGGTGCTCGGCGCGCTCGGCGTCACGGGGCTCGCCGCGGCGGGTCTGGCGTTGAACGACAAGGCCCCGATGGGCGAGGCGCTGCGGCACGCGCTGGGCGTGGCCGGTCCCGTGCCGACACCGAAGAGGGCCGTCGTGAAGGTGGACCGCGTGCACTCCCGCTACCGGGGCCGTGAGGTGGACCTGCTCACGCTGGTGCCGCCGGGCGTGGACACCCGTGGGCTGCCCATGTCGGTGTTGCTGCACGGGCGGTACGGGAGCGCCGGGTACGCGGCGGTGGGCGGCCTGCCCGAGGCGCTGGTGGCGGCCGTGTCACGGGGTTCGGTTCCCCCGTTCGGGTTCGTCGCGGTGGACGGCGGGGACCACTACTGGCACGAGAACGTGCCGGGCGACGACCCGTTGGGGATGTTGCTGGAGGAGATCCCGGCGTGGCTGTCCGAGCGCGGTTTCGGACCGGTGTTCGCGGCCACGGGCGTGTCGATGGGCGGTTTCGGCGCGCTCGTCTACGCCAGACGGAGGCACGAGCGTCGAGAGCCGCTCAAGGCGGTCGCGACCATGGCGCCGGCGCTGATGACGTCGTGGGACGAGATGAGCAAGCGGAACGCGTTCGACGACGAGGCCGAGTGGGCGTCGCTGGACCCGTTGCGCAACGTGGACAAGCACGGTTCCGTGCCCGTCGGGGTGTGGGTCGGCGACAAGGACTGGTTCATCCAGGGGACCCGCCGTTTCATCGCCGCCGCCAAGCCCGCTGTTGCCACCATTGTTCCTGGTGGCGCTCACGATGATTCCACTTATCGTAAGGTCGTTCCCGACGTCGTCCGTTTTCTCGGTCGTCGCCTTCCTTGACGCTCTTCGCGCTGGGTCTTGGACGCGCTTCGCGCTGGGTCTTGGACGCGCTTCGCGCTCTCAAGATTAAACGCGCTGCGCGCTCTCAAGATTAAAAGCGCCTCGCCGGCGGGCAGGCCCCCGGGGGTGGAAGGGCGTCGGTTCGTTCCCCGCACGACCTGCCGGAGGCAACCACACTTGGGGGTTCTTGGCAACCGGAAAAGCTGGTTGCCAAGAACCCCCAAGCGCGGTTGGGCTGCGCCCAGGCCGTACGGGGAACGAACCGAGGCCCTTCCTTGGCTAAATAGCCCGAAGAAGAGCCGCGCTTCGCGCGGGAGCGCGACGGGCGAGGGCTGGGCGCGTTGAGCTGGGCGGGCAGGGTCGGGGGCGCGGGTCGGGCAGCGCGAGGCCAGTTGGTGCGCGAGCGCGGTGGGTCGATCGTGGCAGGGAGAGCCGAAAGCCGGGCGCACTGCCGTCATGCGCGAAACCGACCCGGTCTTTAGCGCCGAAGGCGCCCTTTTTGGCTATCAGCCACAGGAAGGGCCTCGGTTCGTTCCCCGTACGGCCTGGGCGCAGCCCAACCGCGCTTCACCTCTCTTTGCAACCACGCTTTACCGGTTGCAAAGAGAGGTGAAGGGTGGTTGCCTCCGGCAGGCCGTACGGGGAACGAACCGACGCCCTTCCACCCCCGGGGGCCTGCCCGCCGGCGAGGCGCTTTTAATCTTGAGAGCGCGTCAGCGCGTCAGGCCTTGAGAGCGCGAAGCGCGTCCAAGCTTAAGAGCGCGAAGCGCGTCCAAGACCCAGCGAGAAGCGCGTTAAGAGCGAGGAGTGAGAGGAGTGCGGTCGCTGCGGACCCATTTCAAAACGGCGGGCCAAGAACCGTACTGAGCGGCGACGTTCAAGTGGCCACCGCCGACGATGACGTCCAAGTCCAAGCGCAGCGTCTCCGCCAGCTCCTTGCCCTGGGGCAGGGTGCAGTACTCGTCGCCCTCGCCGAGCACCAACCGGGTGGACCCGGCGGCGCGGCGCACCAGGGTCGGGTCCAGCGGTGGGTTCAGGAAGTCGGTGATCGCGGGCTCGTCGCGGTAGTCCGGGAAGACCGGGGCCACCAGCAGCACTCGATCCACGCGCAAGGCCGGGTCGAAGTCGCCGGCCGCGTGGTGCAGCCACAGCAGGCACGCCAGCGAGTGCGCCAGGACCACCCGTTCACCCTCCCGGGGAGCGGCTGCCAGGTGCTCGCGCAGCTCCGCGAGCCACACCGCCAGGCGCGGCTCGTCCGGGAGGGTGAACTGGGGCACGTCCACCTGGCCACCGTGGTGGGCCAGTTCGCCCGCCAGCCAGTTCTGCCAGTGCGTCGGCCCGGAACCGCCCAGGCCGTGCAGGACGAGGGTGTACGGGAGGCTCACGCCGACTTCTCGCGACGCTCCCGGCGGGACGGCTGCCGGGCCACGATCGTCGGGTTCACGTTCTCCTTCACCGTCTGCTCGGTGATGACGACCTTGGCGACGTCCGAACGGCTCGGGATGTCGTACATCACCGGCAGCAGGACTTCCTCCATGATCGCCCGCAGGCCCCGGGCGCCGGTGCCGCGCAGGATCGCCTGGTCGGCCACGGCCTCCATCGCGGTCCGCGTGAACTCCAGTTCCACGCCGTCCATCTCGAACAGCTTCTGGTACTGCTTGACCAGGGCGTTCTTCGGCTCGGTGAGGATGCGGACCAGCGAGTCCTTGTCCAGGTTGGTGACGCTGGCCACCATCGGCAGACGCCCGATGAACTCGGGGATCAGGCCGAACTTGATCAGGTCCTCGGGCATCGACTCGGCGAAGTAGTCCGCCGCGTCGACCTCGGCCTTCGTGCGCACCTCGGCGCCGAAGCCCAGGCCGCGCTTGCCGATCCGGTCCTGGATGATCTTCTCCAGACCCGCGAACGCGCCCGCCACGATGAACAGCACGTTCGTGGTGTCGATCTGGATGAACTCCTGGTGGGGGTGCTTCCGGCCGCCCTGCGGCGGCACGGAGGCCGTTGTGCCCTCCAGTATTTTCAGCAACGCCTGCTGCACGCCCTCGCCGGACACGTCCCGGGTGATCGACGGGTTTTCACTCTTTCGAGCGATCTTGTCGACCTCGTCGATGTAGATGATCCCGGTCTCGGCCCGCTTGACGTCGTAGTCCGCCGCCTGGATGAGCTTGAGCAGGATGTTCTCGACGTCCTCGCCGACGTAACCCGCCTCGGTCAGCGCCGTGGCGTCCGCGATGGCGAACGGGACGTTGAGCATCTTGGCCAGCGTCTGGGCCAGGTAGGTCTTGCCGCACCCGGTGGGCCCGAGCATGAGGATGTTCGACTTGGCCAGTTCCACGCCGTCGTCGCGACCCTCGCGCCCGCGGTCACCCGCCTGGATGCGCTTGTAGTGGTTGTAGACCGCCACCGAGAGCGTCCGCTTGGCCTCGTCCTGGCCAATGACGTACTGGTCGAGGAACTCGTGGATCTCGGCGGGCTTCGGCAGCTCGTCGAGCTTCACGTCGCCGGCTTCCGCCAGCTCTTCCTCGATGATCTCGTTGCAGAGGTCGATGCACTCATCGCAGATGTAGACACCGGGGCCGGCGATGAGTTTTTTCACCTGCTTCTGGCTCTTCCCGCAAAAAGAGCACTTCAGCAGGTCGCCGCCGTCACCGATACGCGCCATGACCGCTGACCTCTGTCCCCTCCGGCGCACGACCTGGTGAGGTGCGCCTGACTGCTGTTCGGCTTACGCCCGCCGGCTGCGGGGTCAACCCGTTCCCCTCGACGGTACCTGGCCCACCCGCCTGTGCGGGAGGACCAGCGTGCCCCCGACACCCCGAACCACCCAGGATCCCTGGTCGGTTCGGCGTGTCGGGCGACACGCCGGGCTCACTTGGCGGAGAGCTTCCGGTACGGCAGGACGCTGTCCACGATGCCGTAGTCCTTGGCCTCTTCGGCGGTGAGGATCTTGTCGCGTTCGATGTCCGTACGCACCTGTTCGGGGGTGCGGCTGGTGTGCTTGGCCAGCGTGGTCTCCAGCAGGCGGCGGACGCGCTGGATCTCGTTGGACTGGATCTCCAGGTCCGACACCTGGCCGTAGACGCCCTCGGTGGCCGGCTGGTGGATCAGGATCCGCGAGTTGGGCAGCGCGTGCCGCTTGCCCGGGGTGCCCGCCGCGAGCAGCACGGCGGCGGCCGAGGCGGCCTGGCCCAGGCAGTAGGTCTGGATGTCCGGGCGGACGAACTGCATGGTGTCGTAGATGGCCATCAGCGAGGTGAACGAGCCACCCGGCGAGTTGATGTACATCAGGATGTCGCGGTCCGGGTCCTCGGACTCCAGCACCAGCAGCTGGGCCATCACGTCGTTGGCCGACGCGTCGTCCACCTGCACGCCGAGGAAGATGATGCGCTCCTCGAACAGCTTGTTGTAGGGGTTGGACTCCTTGATGCCGTAGCTGGTGCGCTCGACGAACGACGGGAGCACGTACCGGGACTGCGGCGCGTGGAACTGGCTCACTTGGTTACTCCTGGTCGGTGTGCTCGCCGGGTCAGTTGGTGTTCGCCTGGCTGGCGCGGGTGATCACCTTGTCCACGAAGCCGTACTCCAGGGCCTCCTGGGCGGTGAACCAGCGGTCGCGGTCGGAGTCCGCGATGATCCGCTCCACCGGCTGACCGGTGTGCTCGGCGATCAGCTCGGCCATCTCCCGCTTGGTGCGGGTGAGCATGTCCGCCTGGATGGCGATGTCGGCCGCGGTGCCGCCGACACCCGCCGAGGGCTGGTGCATGAGGATGCGGGCGTGCGGCAGCGCGTGGCGCTTGCCGGGGGTGCCGGCCGAGAGCAGGAACTGGCCCATCGACGCCGCGAGACCCATCGCGACCGTCGCCACGTCGGGCTCGATGAGCTGCATGGTGTCGAAGATCGCCATGCCGGCGGTGACGGAGCCACCCGGCGAGTTGATGTAGAAGGTGATGTCCTTCTCGGGGTCCTCGGCCGCGAGGAGGAGCAGCTGGGCCACGATCTGGTTGGCGATCCCCTCTTCGACCTGCGTTCCCAGCACGATGATCCGCTCGCGGAGCAGGCGCTCGTAGACCGAGTCGTTGAGGTTCATCCCCGTGGCCGACCGCATCTCGGGCGTCGGGAAGAAGTGCTGCGTCACGTCTGCCTGCCTAACTTTTTGCCGAAAAGAGTCTCGTGACAACGACCTTAACGAAGGCGGGCGGCGTCGCCTTCCCGACACCGCCCGCGTTCGCTCAGGGCTTCACTCCAGGGTGATTTCCGACCGCCCGATCAGGCGTTCGGCTCAACGGCGGATTCCTCAGTGGACTCCGCCTTCGGCTCGGCGGCCTTGGGCTCGCCGAAGAGCTCGTCCAGGTCGAGGGCGTTGCCCGCGCTGTCGGTCACGGTGGCCTGGCGCACGACCGAGGCCAGCGCCTTGCCGCGGCGCACGTCGGCGAAGATCGCGCCGAGCTGGCCGGACTGCTGGGCCCGCTTGACGTACTCCTCCGGGCTGATGCCGAAGCGCTGCGACTGGTAGACGATCCGCTCGGTCAGCTCGGCGTCGGACACGCCCAGCTGCTCGGCGTCGGCGATGGCGTCGAGCACGAGCTGCGTCTTGACCGCCTGCTCGGCGGCGGTGCGCACCTCGGCGTCGAACTCCTCCTTGGTCTGCCCCTGCTCGGACAGCCACTCGGCGAAGCGCGCCTCGTCGTGGTCGAACGCGTGGACGGCGTCGTGCTCGCGGGCCTCGACCTCGCCCTGGACGACGGCCTCGGGCAGCGGCACCTCGACGGCGGCGAGCAGCGCCTCCAGGACCTTGTCGCGCGCCTGGACGCCCTGCTGCATCTTCTTCACCCGGCCGAGGCGGACCTTCAGGTCCTCCTTCAGCTCGTCCAGGGTGTCGAACTCGCTGGCGAGCTGGGCGAACTCGTCGTCCAGCTCGGGCAGCTGGCGCTCCTTGACGGAGTTGAGCACGACGGTGACCTCGGCCTCGCGGCCCGCGTGCTCGCCGGCCACCAGCGTGGTGGTGAAGGTCTTGGACTCGCCCTCGGACGCGCCGACCAGGGCGTCGTCGATGCCCTCGACGAGCTGGCCGGAGCCGATCTCGTAGGACAGGCCGGTGGTCTTGGCCTCCTCGACCTCCTCGCCGTCCACGGTCGCGGCCAGGTCGACGGACACGAAGTCGCCGCTCTGGGCCGGGCGCTGGACGCCGGCGAGGGTGCCGAAGCGGGCGCGCAGCTCGTCGAGCTGGGTCGCCACGTCCTCGTCGGTGACCTCCTGCTCGTCCACGGTCACCGCCAGCTCGCCGAACGCGGGCACGGTGATCTCGGGCCGGACGTCGACCTCGGCGGTGAACGCGAGCGACTCGCCGTCCTCGATCTTCGTCACCTCGAAGTCGGGGCGGCCCAGCGTGCGCAGCTCGCCGGAGCTGACGGCCTCCAGGTACTTCGCGGGGATGGCCTCCTGCACGACCTCGTCCAGGACGGGCGCGCGGCCGATGCGGCTTTCCAGCACGCGGGCGGGGGCCTTGCCGGGGCGGAAGCCGGGGATGCGGACCTGCTTGGCCAGCTTGCGGTAGGCGCGGTCGAAGTCCGACTTGAGCTCGTCGAACGGCACCTCGACGTTGATCCGGACCCGCGTCGGGCTCAGGTGCTCGACGGTGCTCTTCAACGTGGTCTCCTCGTAACGGGCAGGACGTGCGGAACACCCCGGGAACGCTCGCCCGAGCGCCGGAGTGGAACCCCGAGTCTAGGCGGTGCGCCGGCACCCGGGTCCCCGACCCCGGATGTCGCCGCCTGCCGCGCGCGCGTGCACACGCGGGGCCATGCGGGGCGACTGGGCAGCGGGCGCCAGTGACAGTGCGGCCATCGGCACCACTTGCCCGCCGGGTGCCACCGGGTGCCACCAAGTGCCGCCGGTTGCCGCCGGGTGCCTTCCGGCACGCTCGCCACCCGGCCCACGACCCCGTTCACCGTCACCCACCGTAGCCACGACACCGCGTTCGACACGCATTCGACAACGTCCTCGCGTCCGGTCCAGCCCGTTCTGGCATACGGCCCAATACCATTTGCGGGGCGGTTACCGGGTTTTCCTTTTTCGGACATCCGGAATGCATTCGGATGGCCCTGCGGCGGGTATGCACCCGAGGCGGCGCGTCGATCTTGCCGGGCGTGCGTTCTCCGCATCCGTGCGGAGAAGTCCGCGCACGTGAGGCCGCATCGCGCGGGGTGGGCCGTGCGGCGCTCCGGCCGCACCCGTTCGCACGAACGGACCAACACCCGCCGCTCGTACTGAGCCGTTCGAGTGGCGGTGATCGTCGTTGACTCTCCGAAACGCCCCATCACCCAGCGAAGTCGGGAGACCATGGTGTAACACGGATGCCGTAACGGCGACTAACAGTCGGCAACGAGCGCGGGGAGGTGGTTGACCACAAGGGGTGAATAGGGGCCGTTCGGAGTAGTGCTCGACGGAAAAGTTTCACTTGTCGAGATGACTCCACTCGCCGTAGTCCATTAGTGTGGGTTTCAGGTAGCGTGACGCCCGGACCCGCATCGCTGGACCACGAATATTTCACGTTGCCGGACGTTCTGGGGGGCCAGCAGCGGACGCCACCGGCAACCGGGACCGAGGAACGAGCGAGACAATGTCATCGAGCTTCTTAACCACCTACCAGACAAGGTGCCGATGACCCGATGAGAGCCATTCCGCCGCTGCCGAACGGTAACCCCGGACCTGGCCCGGGCGCCGGCTGTGCACATCATCGCGTCGGCTTCCGACAGGTTCTGGTGACCACACGAGTCCATCGGGTACCGCCCCTCACGGCAGAGCGGCGATGTTGACCGGCGAGTAGCCGGATCGACTGCCGCCAGCACCGAACCCGCGGCCGGGTCGTCCCTCCTCCCGCCCGCGGATCACTTTCACGCACCGTTGGGGAGCTCCATGGAGACGCGTCAGCTTTTGGCGTTCACAACTGTGGTTCAAACGGGCAGTTTCACCAAGGCAGCCGCCACGCTGAATTGCTCGCAACCCACCATCACCACGCGGATCAAGGCCCTCGAAGAGACCCTTGGGGTGCCGTTGTTCCGGAGACTCCCGCGAGGCATACAGATGACCTCCGCGGGCGTCGAGCTGCTGCCTTTCGCGCGCAACATCATCACGTTGACGGACAAGGCGCGAAAAGCGATCACGATGAACGGCGAGCCGCACGGCAAGCTGGTCATCGGCAGCGCACAGAGTCTGACCGACTACCGACTGCTACCTCTCATCGAGTACATGTGCTGGAGGTACCCGAGCGTCCAGATCTCCCTGCACTCGCGGAACACCGCCACGAACCTGGCGTCGGTGCGCGAGGGGAGGCTGGACTGCGCCTTCTTCATCGGCCCGGTCGAGGCCCGCGAGGGCCTGGAGACGACCGTGCTGTGCCCGGAACCGCTGGTCATGGTCGCGGGCCCGACCCACGCCCTGACCCGGCGGTCGGTGATCACCGAGGACGAGCTGCGCGGCAGCACGCTCATCCGGGCGGAGAACGGCGCGAGCTACTACGAGCAGTTCGAGCAGGCGCTGGGGTTGCAGGACGCGGAGTCCCGCTCGCCGGTGCTGGCTCTGGATTCGATCGACGCCGCGAAGCGCGCGGTGGCCTCGGGGCTGGGGATCTCGTTGGTGCCCGAGGTGACCGTGGCGGCCGAACTGGCGGACGGGCGGCTGTGCCGCCTGCCGTGGGTGCCCCCGTTCCGGGTGTACACGCAGTTCGCGTGGCGGCAGGACAACTCCACCAACCCGTCGGTGACAGCACTGGTGTCCGCGGCGGCGCAGGTGGTGAGCGAACAGGTGGCAACACCCGCCTGACCGTCACGACCACTGGGGATCGGCCGTTCTTGAGCGCCCAGGCGCGGGTGTGCTCAAGAACGGCACTGGCGAGGGAAAAGCCCTGACCAACCACGGTGGGCCGGCCAGGGCGACCGTCGGGGCGACAGGATTTGAACCTGCGACCCCCCGCTCCCAAAGCGGGTGCGCTACCAAACTGCGCCACGCCCCGGTCACCAACACCCTATCGCGACAGGCTAAGCTGACCCCGCGCCCACCCCCGTGGACGCGATGCGGGTGTAGCTCAATGGTAGAGCCCCAGCCTTCCAAGCTGGTCATGCGGGTTCGATTCCCGTCACCCGCTCTTCTGCTCCTCAGCCCGAGTCGGGCGTGTGTCGTGCCGTGCGGCGGTTGTTGCTGTGTGCGGCTTGGGGTTGGGCGAAGGTTCGTAGGGTCCTGGGCTACGTGGGCCGTGCAGGTCGAGTGTTCTCAGCCGATCTCCATGCGGACCGGCCTTGAGTCGTCGTCGTACGGGTCCGCGGGGTTCTCGGAGGTGATCCGCGTTCCCATGTCCGAAACCACGGTCACCTTGTCGGTTGAGGGGTGGGTGCAGGGCGTGGCCTTCACTCGGGTGGGTGGCTTGGCGGGCGGGACGTTCTGACCGTCGTAGCGTGGCACGGCATGGTGGCTTGGGTTGCTCAGGAGACCGCTGACGACGCGCTCGGGGTCGGCGTGTTGTTGTTCCTCATCGGGCTTGCGGTGGCGTTGTGTGTGTTGTGGGTGGCCGCTGTGGTTTCCGTGTTGCGGAACCCGCGGTTGACCGGGGGTGGCAAGTTCCTCTGGATTCTGGTGATCTTCGGGTTTCCGTTGCTGGGCAGCATCGGGTGGTTCGTCGCGGGCAAGGACGCCCAACTGGTGAAAAGTCCTGTGGCGCCGCCCATGATGTGAAGCATGCGACTTGATCAGGTTGTCATCGACTGCCTTGAGCCCGCGCGGCTGGTTCGGTTCTGGGCCGGGCTGCTGGGTGGCGAGCCCGTCCTGCGGCAGCGGGGGTGGGCGCACGTCGAGCCGCCCGGGTGGCCGCGGATCTCCTTCCAGCCCGTGCCGGAGGGCAAGGTCGGGAAGAACCGGCTGCACCTCGACGTCGAGGTGGAGGACATCGCGGCGGCGACCGAGAAGGCGAAGGGGCTGGGGGCGCAGGTCGTGGGCGAAGTGGTGACCGACGAGCAGGGCAGCTTCCAGGTGGTGTCGGACCCCGAGGGCAACGAGTTCTGCTTCGTCAGCGACTGACGCTCACGACGTGACGGCGCGCCACAGGGCCTCGCCGAAGCGGACGGCGAGCACCACCATGAGGAAGCCGATCCCGAACGTCACCAGGCACCTCACGATCAGTCGCAACTTCGCGCGGGTCATCGGCACAGTGTGCGCCCTACGATGACGCTGTGACCGCGGATTGCCTGTTCTGCCGCATCGTCGCGGGCGAGGTGCCCGCACGCGTGGCGCATGAAACCGACACCGTGTTGGCGTTCCACGACATCAACCCCCAAGCACCCACGCACGTCCTGGTGATCCCCAAGGAGCACTTCCGCGCCGCGGGCGACATGGACCCCGCCACGGCGGGCGAAGTGCTGCAAGCGGCGCACCAGGTCGCCAAGGCCGAGGGGATCGACGAGAACGGGTACCGGCTGGTGTTCAACACCGGCCGCGACGGCGGGCAGACCGTCTTCCACGTGCACTGCCACGTGCTGGGCGGTCGTCCGCTCGCCTGGCCGCCGGGCTGAGTCAGGTCACGCCAGCCACGGCCGCCCGCAACGCGCGCACCACGGACCGGTCGCCCTCCACGGACAGCTCCGACTCCGGGACCCTGCCCCACAACCACAGGTCCACCGCCGACGCTGATCCCGACACCACCGCCGCGGGATCGGCCGCGGCGCAGAAGTCCACGACGTGCTCGTGCAGCGCGACCGTCCACTCACGCCCCGGCACGCGCAACGTGATCGCGAGACCGTCGCGGTGCGCGGCGGGCGGTAAGTGGCAGCCCAGCCACAGCCGCAGCACCTCCTCGATGCCGTCCACGGCCAGGGCGTGGTCCAGGGGCGCGGCGAGACCGGCCGCCGCCTGCGCGTCCACGCGGTGCACGGCCGTCTCGTGCGCCATGCGCCGCAACCAGAACCCGAGCGTGCGGTCCCACGGGCACCACGTCGCCGCCGGTTCCGCCGCCCGCGCCGGGTCCAGCACGGCGATCAGCGACGCCGCCCCGATCCGGTACCAGTCCACGGGGTCCGCGCCGCCGGGGTCCCGCGGCCACTCGCGCGGCCGGCTGCCCCGCGTCACCCAGCGGGTCACCAGCCGGTGCACCGAACCGACGTGCCGGACCAGGTCGGCCACGGTCATGCCGGGACACCCCGGCACGGGTCGGTCCGGCGGCACGAGGTCCGCGGCCACCGCGAGCGCGGTCGCCTCGGTCCGGAGAGCGCCACCGAGCGCGTGCGGGTCCACCCGTGCAGCATGTCCGAGCCCGCCCGCCGGGCGCGACCCCTGATCGTCCGGACCCCGACCGGGAACCGACCCGCGAAACCCGTTCGCGCGGACGCCCGGGTCGGCGTATGAAGAACGGTCATGGCGCTCACCCTCCGCACGCTCCGGCACGACGAGCTGGCCACCTACCAGCACGTCTTCAACCAGGCGTTCCTGTCCGACGACCGCGAGGACCTCATGGAGCGGTGGCGGGACCTGTTCGAACCCGACCGGCACCACGGCGTGTTCGAGGACGGCGAGCTGCTCGCCGGCGCGGGCGTGCAGACCCGCGAGATCACCGTGCCGCACAACGGTCCTCAGCCGGTCGCCGCGGTGACCGGTGTGTGCGTGCGGCCCGGCCACCGCCGACGCGGCCTGCTGACCCGGCTGATGACCGCCCAGCTGCACGGCCTGCACGAGGAGGGCCGGGAGGCCATCGCGGCGCTGTGGGCGTCGGAGGCGGGCATCTACGGCCGGTTCGGCTACGGCCAGGCCGCCGACTTCATCCGGATGTCGCTGCCCGCCCGCTCGGCGTTCCGGCCGGAGGTGGCCACCGGGGACGAGCGGGTCCGCGAGGCGCCGGCCGCCGGGGCGATGCCGGTGATCAAGGCGCTGCACGAGCGGATCCGGCCGACCAGGACGGGGTGGCTCAGCCGCACCGACGCGATGTGGGCCGCCTACCTCGCCGACGAGGAGCACGACCGCGGCGGCCTCACCGCCTACCGGTACGCGCTGCACCCGCACGGCTACGCCGTCTACCGGGTCAAGGGCGACTGGCAGGAGCGGGGTCCGCGCAACGAGCTGCACGTCCGCGAGATCGCCGCCGAGACCGACGAGGCCTACGCCGCGCTCTACCGGTACCTGCTGGACCTGGACATGGTCGGTGAGCTGAAGTTCTTCACCGCCTCCGACGACCCGGTCCTGCACCTGCTGGCCGACCAGCGGTTGGCGCTGCGGTCGCGGACGGACTCGCTGTGGGTGCGGATCGTGGACGTCGACCGCGCCCTCCCGCTGCGCCGGTACCTGTCGGACGTGGACGCCGTGCTGGACGTGCGCGACGCGTTCTGCCCGTGGAACGCGGGCCGGTGGCGGCTGACGGTGAAGGACGGCGACGCGTCGGTGCGCCGGGTGGACGACGAGCCGGACGTGGAGCTGGACGTGCAGGCGCTCGGCGCGGCGTTCCTGGGCGGCACCCGCCTGGCGACCCTGGCCCGCGCGCAGCGGGTGCGGGAACTCACACGGGGCAGCCTGAACGCCTTGTCACACGCCTTCCTGGGCGACCGCGAGCCGCACTGCCCGGAGGTGTTCTGAGCCGGTGCGGGAACCGGCGGCGGCGGTGGGTTCGTTGACAGGGTCGTAACGCTCGCCGCTCCCCCGGGAGGCCCTGTGGACGCCACCGTCGTGGTGCTCGTGTTGATCGTCCTGGTCGTGGGCGGCGGGTGGTACCTCGCGAAGACCCGGGCCGCGGCGAAGCAGCGCGAGCTGGAGGACGCCCAGGCCGAGGCCCGCCGCTGGGTCGAGCGCCTCGGCGGCCAGGTGATGTCGCTGACCGGCACGGACGTGGCCTCGACGCAGGCTCTGGCCGACGCGTCGGAGCGCTTCACCGCCGCCGGTTCCCAGATGGAGCAGGCGAAGACGCTGGAGCAGTGCCGCCTGGTCACGCAGACCGCGATGGAGGGCCTGTACTACGTGCGGGCGGCCCGGACGGCGATGGGCATGGACCCCGGCCCGGAACTCCCGGACCTGACCGGCCAGGGCCGCGCGGGCAAGGTCTCGGAGGACCGCCAGGTCACCGTTCAGGGCCACAACTACGCGGCCTCACCACACCCGGGCTCGGGCACGCCGCACTACTACCCCGGCGGCATGGTCGCCGGCCGCCCGGTCCCGCAGGGCTGGTACTCGGAACCGTGGTGGAAGCCGGCGCTGGTGGCCGGCGTGTGGGGCGTGGGCACGTTCCTGCTGTTCGACGCCATGTTCACCGGCATGGCGGGCGTGGCGATGGCCGACGCGTACTCCGACGGCTACGCCGACGGCATGGCCGCCGACGGCGGCGACGCGGGCGGCGACATGGGTGGTGACATGGGCGGCGACTTCGGCGGCGGCATGGACTTCGGCGGCTTCGACATCTGAGGCCGAGCGCGCCGCGCGTGCCGGAACAGCACGCGCGGCGCGGTCAGACCGATTGGGTCCGGAGTACGGAAACAGCCGCCCCGCGAGCCCCGAACCACTGCTCCAGCTCAAGACCGTCCAGCTTCAGCCCCGGAACGACTTCCGCAGGCCCCAACACGGTTCCGCGCATCCCGGGAACCGTGGCGTCCACCAGCACGGCATCGCGGAAGGAGGTCGACTCCACCACCGCGCCGGACAGGTTCGCCCGGCTGAAGTCGGCCCGCAGGAACGACGCGTCGGTCAGGTTCGCGCGGCTCAGGTCGGCTTCGGTGAACCGCCCGTCCACCGCGTCCGCCTTGGTCAGGTTCGCCCCCACCAGCTTCGCCCGCACGAAGCTCGCCCCCCGGACGACCGCCCGGACCAGGTCCGCGTCGGACAGGTCGGCCCGGATGAAGCGGGTCTCCTCGCAGTGCGCCGCCCACAGCTCGATGCCGCGCAGGGTCGCGTCGGCCAGGTTGGCGCGGCTGAACCAGGACTCCACGAACGGGCCGCCGGACAGGTCCGCGCCGCGCAGGTCGAGGTCCAGCGCGTACAGCGGTTGGGACGGGTCGGCCAGCCACTCCCGGAACGCCGCCACCGCCGCGGCGTCGGTGGGCCACCGCGGCGGCTGCCACGGGTCACGGGTACCAGATGATGCGGTCACCCCAGCCCTCCTTCGCGACGATGGACTTCATGTTCTCGATGTCGGCCGCGCTGGCGTTCCGCGTGTCCATGATGACGTTACGCCCCTTGTCGAACTGGCCCTGGACGGTCTCCCGGAACCACTGCTCGGTGTAGGCGTTCTGGTAGGGCCCGCTGTTGCGGACCCGCTCCGGCACCTCCGGCGGCCAGTCGGAGTGGGCGCCCTTCATGTCCCACGCCTGGCCCTTGGCGTCCACGAAGTCCCCGCGCCCCGGGATCAGGTTGCCGTCGGCGTCCTTCGGCCGGTCGAACGGGCCCAGGCCGCGTTCCTCCAGGTCCAGCATGACCCGCGCCTCGTCCTGCGAGCCGGGGCGGACCTTGCCGCTGTGGTCCGGGTCGCGGGCGACGTCGGCGAAGCGCTCCGGGTTCTTCGCCTCCAGGTCCTTGAGGTGCTGGTTGAGCGCCGCCTTCTCGGCCGGGGTCAGCTCCGGGTGGGGCTGGGACAGGTCCGTGGGCCGGCGCGGCAGCGCCGGGTGCGGGTCGCCGCCGGGGGTGGGCGGCGGCGGGTTGTTGTCACCGGGCGGCTTGCCCGAGCCACCCGAGCCACCGCCGCTGCCGTCCGTGGGCGGGTTGCCCGACGACGTCGGCGGCGGGTTGCCGGAGGACGTCGGCGGGGTGCCGGAGGTCGGCGCGTCCACGCCGGAGGTGTTGGTGGTGCCGCCGTTGACCTGCGGCGGCTGGGACACGGGCGCGCCGGAAGTGTTCGTGCCGCCGCCGGGAGGCGTCCCGTCCGCGCCCTGCGGCTTGACGTCGGTGTTGCCCGGCTTCTTCACCGGGTCGGGCGCGTGTGGGGTGCCGGCGCCGTCCGGGGCCTTGCGCAACGCCTTCAGCCCGCGCTTGATCAGGTCCCACAGCTCGTCCAGCCGGGACAGCAGCGGGCGCAGCTTCGCGATCGACCGCATCAGCAGCGTGATCTTGTCGGCGATCTTCGCGACCCACTTGGCGATGATCGACGTCGCCGCCGCCACGACGTGCGGCGTCGCGAAGCCCAGGGTCACGGCCTCCTCGGCCAGCCACTGCGGGACGCGGGCGAGCAGCGTGGCCACGCACTCGGCGATCAGGTCGCGGACCAGGCCGCGGACCGTGCCGACCAGCACGCCGCTGACCTCCACGACCGCGCTGATGATCCCGGCGCAGTTCGCGGCGGCGGTGATGTGGTGGGACTGGTTGGTCACCGAGGCGCGGTAGGCGTCGGCGGCGGGGCCGGTCCAGCTCGCGGTGCCCCGGCTCGCCTCGGCGGTCAGGTCACCGCCCGCGTCGTTCACCGCCCGCGACACGTTCTGCCAGGTCCGCGCGTACGCCGCGATCTGGTCGCTGTCGCCGGCCAGCCAGTTCAGCGCCTGGCGCAGCGGTCCGACGTGCTCGATCAGCCAGGACACCGCGGAGGCGACGATCGAGCCCAGCGGGTCCAGCACGAACGACAGGGCTTCCAGGCCGGTGCCGGCCAGGCCCAGCCCGGCCTCGACCCACGACCCGTCGCGGACGCCGTTGTAGAGGTCCACGGCGGATTCGACGATGCCGATGCCGGTGTAGGACCGGGTCGAGTCCTGCCGCGGCGCGACCAGCGGGTTGTTCATCGGTCGCCGTCCCGGAACGGACGGGTGTTGGTCTGCTCGACGGCGTCGTAGTCGGCGGCGGTGCGCCGGACGCCCGCGATGGTCTCGGCGACCGACTCGGCGACCTCGGTCAGCGACGCCACGCCCGCGTTCGCGATGAACATCATCATCGGCGGCAGCATGGAGCACGTCTTGCCGTAGGCCTGGCCGGACAGGCTGACCTGCCGCGCGGCGTCCACCGCCCGGGTCAACTGGTCCTCCACGCCGCGCAACCGGTCGGCGTGGCCTCGTAACTCGTCGGCGACGACCTCGTAGCCGCTCACGCACACCCCCTACTCGGTGACGGCGGGACCATCCCAGTCCTCGTCGTCCTGGACGGGCCGCCGCGTGGGCGGCGGAGGGGCCGACGGCCGCACCTGGTCCGCCCAGGGCGGGGTGTCGGGCGCGGGCTCCGGGAAACGCTGCCGGTAGGACGACACCAGGGCCTCGGCGGTTCCCGGGTCGTCCACGCCGACGGACGTGACGATCTCCGACACCGCGCCCGCGATGCGCGCCTGGGCGCGGCGGATGGTGGTCATGATCGACGCGGCGAGCGCCGCGCCGGAGACCTCGCGCGCCTTGTCGGAGATCTCCAGGTGCTGCAACGCCCCCGACGCGCCGACGCTGAGCCGCACCAGGCCGTCGCGCGACACCTCGTGCACGGCGACCTCGGCCACCTGCTCGCTCACCCGCTGGTACTTCTCCGCCTTGGCCGCGACGCCGGCCGCCCACCGGGCGATCTCCTGCTCCGTGCGCACCTCGTCGCCGCCGAACACGGGTTCGGTCACCACGTGCCCCCTCTCCTGCACGGTGATCGTTCCGGGCGCGGACCGCGTTAGCAGGCTAGGACGGCTGGCAACCCGGGCACCAGAACAGGTTGCGCCCCACCAGCTCCGCCATCGCCACCGGGGTGCCGCAGAGCAGGCACGGCAGGCCGGCGCGGCGGTAGACGTAGACCTCGCCGCCGTGGCGGTCCCGGCGCGGCGCGCGGCCGGTGACCTCGGGCAGGTGCTCGGGCCGCACGGTGTCGATGCGGCCGACCTTCACGCCGGCGCGCATCAGCACCACGAGGTCGGACCACAGGTCGTCCCACAACGCCCGGTCGATCTCGTGGCCCGGCGTGAGCGGGTGGACGCCGTGGCGGAACAGGACTTCCGCGCGGTAGACGTTGCCGACGCCCGCCAGCACGGACTGGTCCATCAGGAGCACGCCGATCGGCTGGCGCGACTTGGCGATCTTCGCGAACGCCCGCTCGGGATCGGCGTCGCGGCGCAACGGGTCCGGGCCCAGGCGGGCGCGCAACGCCTTCACCTCGACGTCGGTCAGCACCTCGCAGCGGGTCGGGCCGCGCAGGTCGGTCCAGTGGGTCTCGCCGACCAGGCGCATCCGCACCTGGCCGACGGGGTCGAGCACGGGGTGCTCGGACTCGGTGAACGTGCCGTACAGGCCGAGGTGGACGTGCACGATGGCGTCCCGGCCGTAGACGTGGAACAGGTGCTTCCCGTGCGCCTCGGCCTTCTTCAGCACCCGTCCGTCCACACTGGACGCTTCGAACCGGCCCTGCGGGCTGGTGACCTCGACGGCGCGACCGGCGTAGCGGCGGTGGTGCAGGCGGGCGAGCCGGTGGAGCGTGTGGCCTTCAGGCACGGAACGGCACCACCGAGCACAGGTGGGTGCGCACGACGGTCCGGGAGTCGCGGCCCAGGAGGCGCTCGGCCAGCTCGACCGCGCGCGGGCGGTCGTGCCGCGCCAGCACGGCGCACAGGTCCGCGAGCTGCACCGCGAGGTCGAAGCCGTGGCCGCCGAACCGGGGGACGGCCGGGGCGCGGAAGGTCCGCATGCGCCGGAGCGCGACCGGGACCCGGGAGGGCGGGGGAACGACGGTGCAGGTCGGCTCGCGGGGCGCGGCGGGGACGGCCCAGGCGTCGGCGGGCCGGGCCAGGCCGCGCTCCACGGCCTCGGCGAGGTCGGGGGCCCACTCGGAGCCGTCCGCGGCGTGGGCGAGCTGCCAGCCGAAGTACACCTCGTCCGCCCGGCCGAGCATCGCCCGCAGCACGCGCCGGCGGTCCGGCTCGTCGGCGTCGGCGACGAACCGCGCGCCGTCGGCGACCGCGCCGGCCAGCGCCGGGAACGTGCGGTCGCGGCCCTCGTGGTCGGTCAGCATCCCGTGCCACGGCGACCGCGGGCCCTGCTCGACCGTCGCCGCCACCACCGGGTACACCGGCGCGTGGCCCCACGCCGTGAGCGCCAGCAGGGCCAGGTAGCGGTGGTAGCGCCCGGCGGAGTCGTCCACCAGGACCGACCGCAGCCCCGGCACCCGTCGCAGGTACCGGGGCTCGTCGGCCGCCGCGTCGATGACCGTCTCGGGCTCGCCCAGGGGACCGCCGTCGAGATCGGTGAACAGCAGGTCGCGGATCATCGGTGTCGTCGGATCAGGGCAGCGGCGGGGCCTCGTGGGTGCGCTCGTACTCGCTCATGATCGCGATGCGGCGCGCGTGGCGGGGCTGGTCGGAGAACGGCGTCGCGAGGAACGCCTCGACGATCTCCACCGCCTCGTCCGTGGTGTGCATCCGCGCGCCCAGGCCGATGAGCTGGGCGTTGTTGTGCTCGCGGGCGAGCTTGGCCGTCTCGACGCTGTAGGCCAGCGCGGCGCGGGCGCCGGGCACCTTGTTGGCCGCGATCTGCTCGCCGTTGCCGGAGCCGCCGATGACGACGCCCAGGCTGCCCTCGTCCGCCACGACGCGGCGGGCCGCCTCGATGCAGAACGGCGGGTAGTCGTCCTCGGCGTCGTACTCGGCCGGGCCGACGTCCACCACGTCGTGGCCGGCGGCGGCCAGGTGCTTCGCGAGGTGGGCCTTCAGCTCGAAGCCCGCATGGTCCGATCCCAGGTAAACACGCACGTCCCGGGAGTCTGCCATCCTTGTTCGAGTGTTCGGACAAGAGGGTTCCCAGCTCAGGCTGGAGTGGGGCGACGAGGGCGTCACGGCGCTCGGCGGGCTCTGCTCCGTGCTCGTGATCGTCGACGTGCTGTCGTTCAGCACCGCCGCGGACGTCGTGGTGAGCCGGGGCGCGCAGCTGCGCCCGGTGCGCTGGAGCGACCGGGAGAGCGCCGCGCGACCCGCGGACCCGACCTGGTCGCTGCGGCCGTCGTCGCTGGTGGACATCCCGGCGGGGACGGTGCTGGAGCTGCCGTCGCCCAACGGCGCGACGCTGTGCGACCTGGCCTCGTCCACCGGGTCGGTGGTCCTGGCGGGCTGCCTGCGCAACGCGCGGGCGGTGGCCCTCGCCGCGCGGGAGCTGGCCGGGGGCGGCCCGATCGGCGTGGTGCCGGCGGGCGAGCGCTGGGGGGTGGACATCAACAGTCCCGGGACCGCCCACCGGGGTCCGCTGCGCCCGGCGGTGGAGGACCTGCTCGGCGCGGGCGCGGTGATGGCCACGCTCCTGGGGTACGGGTCGGCGTCGGTCGAGGCGTGCGTGGCGGCGGAGATGTTCGCGCGGGCGCCGGTCGAGGACGTCGTCGCCGGGTGCGTGTCCGGGCGCGAGCTGGTCGCGGCCGGCCACGCCGGGGACGTCGAACTCGCCTCGCAGGTCAACGTGAGCACCGCGGTGCCCCGGCTGGTGGACGGCGTGCTGCGCGCCTGACGCGGGTCAGGTGCGGGCGGCCACCCAGGCGGCCAGCTCGACCCGGTTGGCCACGCCGACCTTCGCGAACAGGGCGGTCAGGTGGTTCTCCACGGTCGAGACGGACAGGTGCAGCCGGGTCGCGATGACGTGGTTGGGGTGGCCCGCCGCCACGAGCAGGGCGATCTCGCGCTGCCGGGTCGTGAGGTCGGCCAGGGCGACCCGGCGGACCTTCGGGCGCAGCGCGAGGGCGTAGACGGCCTCGCGGTCCATCCCCGTGCCGCGCTGGAACGCCTCCCGGAACCGGGTCTCGCCGACGCTCGCGACGACGGTCCGGCGGGCCTGCTCGCGCCGGCGCCGGAACGGGACCAGGCCGCCGATCGCCACGCCGGTCGCCTCCTGGAGGGCCACGGCCGCGCCCAGCAGTTCCGCCGTGGACTCCAGCACGCCGGACGCGGACGAGTCGCGGTCCGCCACGGCCGCCTGCGCCCAGGCGATGGCCTCGGAGGACCAGGTGCTGCCCCACTGCTCGCGCAGGGCGACCTGGGTCTCCAGGCTCTCCCGGAACCACTCGACCGCCCGCGCCGGGTCGCCGTGCCGCAGCGGGACCAGGCCGCACGCCCAGCGGGCCCAGCTCGCGGCCCAGGTCGCGCCGGCCGCCCGCGCGTCGGCCAGGCAGTCGGCGGTGGCGTCCGCGCCGGTCCGCTCGTCGCCGTGGAAGCCCGCGGCCAGGGCCTTGATCAGCTTGAACTGGCCGCGGTCGCCGGGCGAGTCGGCCAGCTCCACCGCGCGGCCCAGCAGGGTGATGCCGCGCGGGTCGTCCTCCACGAGCATCGCCCACGCGCCTTCCAGGAACACCACGGGCGCCACTTCCGCCGGGCCGATCAGCTCCCGGCAGTGCGCGAGGGCGGCGCGGGCGGCGTCCTGTGAGCCTTGGCACAGGGCGATCCAGCCCAGGGTCACCGTCGCGCCCACACGTTCGGGTGACGGGCGGACCGGGGCCAGGTCGAGCAGGGTCGTCAGCCACGTGCGGAACTCGCCCAGCAGGGCGTGGAAGAACTGCACGCGCAGGCGGCCCAGGTCGGTCAGCAGGCCCAGGCCGAGTTCGGCGCGTTCCGGGGTGGTGGCGCAGTGGTTCAGGGCCGCCCGGAAGTTGGGCATCTCGTCGTGGGCCGCGCCGAGCAGGGCGACCTCGTCCGGCGAGTACCAGGTGGCGGCGTAGCGGGCGGCCAGGGCGCGGAAGTAGGCGCTGTGCGCGTCGCGGACGCGGTCCTGCTCGCCCAGCGCGGCCAGGCGGCGGCGACCGTGCTCGCGGATCGGCTGGAGCTGGCGGTAGCGGCCGTCCGGACCGGCGTTGACCAGGGACTTCGCCACCAGGTCGGCGAGCAGGTCGAGCACCTCGTGCGCGCCGATGCCCTCGCCCGCGCAGACCTCCTCGGCGGCGGCCAGGGAGAACCCGCCCGCGAACACCGAGACGCGCGCCAGCAGCCGTTGCTGCTCGGGCGAGCACAGGGCGTAGGACCAGTCGAGGGTCTGTTCCAGGGTGCGGTGGTGGCTGCGGACCCGGCGGGTGCGGGTGGCCAGCAGGCGACCGCCGTCGAGGCGGTCCAGGACGTCCCGGGGGGCCATGCCGCCGCCCAGCCGCACGGCGATCAGCTCCAGCACCAGCGGCAGGCCGCTGGACCACTCGACGAGTTCGGCCAGCGCGGCCTCGTCGGCCGACGCGGACCGCGTGGCGCGCCCCGCCGCCTCGGCGCGGCGCAGCAGCAGGCGCATGGCGTCGGAGCCGGGACCGCCGGCCAGCGACAGCGGCGGCACGACGACCGTCCGCTCCCCCGCGATGCCCAGGTGGTGGCGGCTGGTGGCCAGCACGCGCACGCCCGGCGCCTCCTCCAGCAGCACCGCGCACAGGTCGCCCGCCGCCTCCGCCAGGTGCTCGCAGTTGTCCAGCACCAGCAGCAGCTCGCGGTCGCGGAGGTGGTCCAGGAGCACGTCCACCGGGTCGGCGTCGGACTGGTCGGTGATCCCGACCGCGTGCACGACCTCGCGGTGCAGCTCCTCCGCCCGGGTCACGTCGCCGAGCCGGGCCACCGCGACCGGGAAGGCGTGCCGGGCGCGGCACTGGCGGGCGACCTCCAGCGCGAGCACCGTCTTGCCGACCCCGCCCGGCCCGGCGAGCGTCACCACGCGGTCCGGCCCGAGCACGTGCCCGGTGGTGTCGGCGACCAGCGCGTCCCGGCCGACCAGCTCGGTCACGGGTGCGGGCAGTCCGGTCCGCGTCCGTCCTGTCGTCATCGTCCCCCCACCGCCTCCCAGGAGGCCGACGCCGAAGCTTAGGGGACCCCCGGTTCGCGGGACTGCGGAGTTCCCGGGTACCCGCCGCGGGGCGGGCGCGGAAGAGTGGGCCGCGTTCCTCTCCCGAGGACAACGCACGGTCGTGCCGTCCGGAGACTGCTCTCCCCAGCGCTATCCCGGTACACGACCGAGGGGGGCTGTCATCGGGGTCTCGCGGGTCGTCCCAACCCGCCGGGACCCCGATCGACACGTCACCCCCTGCTCCCGCCGGGCGAGCGGCCCACGCGGGCTACCACCGGGCGAGCGCCCCGCCGCCGGCCCCGCGCCGGGCGAGCGGCCCGCCGCGGGGCTACCGCTGGATGGACTTGACCTCGGTGAACTCGTCCAGCCCGAAGCGCCCGAACTCGCGGCCGTTGCCCGACTGGCGGTACCCGCCGAACGGCGCGCTGGTGTTGAACGCCGCGCCGTTGATGTCCACCTGGCCCGTGCGCAAACGCTTGGCGACCCGCAGCGCCCGCTCGGTGTCGGCGGAGAACACCGCGCCGCCCAGCCCGTAGACGGTGCTGTTGGCGATCCGCACGGCGTCGTCCTCGTCCGCGTACGGCATCACCGACAGGACCGGCCCGAAGATCTCCTCCCGGGCGATCGCCATGTCCGGCGTGACGCCGCCGAACACGGTCGGCGCCACGTGGAAGCCGCGCGCGGTCGGCGCGTCCGGCCCGCCCTGCGCGAGCGTGGCCCCCTCCTCGACACCCCGTCGGACGTAGCCGACCACGCGGTCGCGCTGCGCGGCGGACACCGCCGGGCCCAGGCGGGTGGTGGCCTGCGCCGGGTCGCCCGGCTCGTACTTGGCGGCAGCGGCGGCGGCGATCGCCAGGGCCTCGTCGTGCCGGTCGGCGGGCACCAGCAACCGGGTCCACGCGCTGCACGCCTGGCCGTTGTTCATGAACGCGTTGGCGACGCCGATCTTCACCGCGCGGGCCAGGTCGGCGTCGTCCAGCACGACGTTGGCCGACTTGCCGCCCAGCTCCAGCGCGACCCGCTTGACCGTCTCGGCGGCCAGGGCCGCGACCCGGCGACCGGCCCGCGTCGAACCGGTGAACGACACCATGTCCACCAGCGGGTGCGCGGCCAGCGCCTCGCCGACGACCGGACCGGTGCCGTGGACCAGCGAGAACGCCCCGTCCGGCACGCCCGCCGCGCGCAGCACCTCGGCCAGGAGGTCCGCGGTGAACGGCGCCAGCTCGCTCGGCTTGAGCACGACCACGCTGCCCGCGGCCAGCGCCGGGACCACCTTGGCGACCATCTGCTGGAGCGGGAAGTTCCACGGCGTGATCGCGCCGACCACGCCCACCGGTTCGCGCACGACCAGCGAGTTGCCGATCTCCTCGCCCGCGAAGTAGCCGTCGTCCAGCGCGTCGGCCACGCCCCGCGCGATGCCGACCGGGTTGGGGACCTGCACCTTCCGGGCGAACGTGATGGGCGTGCCCATCTCGGTGGTCATGGTCGTGGCCAGCTCTTCGGCTCGCGCCTCCAGCTCGTCGGCGATCCGCCGGACCAGCTTGGCGCGTTCCTCCACCGGGACCGCCGACCACTCGTCGAAAGCGGCGGAGGCCCTGGTCAGGGCGTTGTCCACGTCCTGCGGGGTGCCCGCGGGGACGGTGCCGACGACCTCTTCGGTGGCCGGGTTCACGACCTCGATCATGACGCTCCTGTGACACTCTGAGGCGATTTCCGCCCCAGAGTGTCACATCGGCCGGGTCAGGAGAAGTCCAGGTCCCCGGTCCGGGTGCGCTTCAGCTCGAAGAACTTCGGGAAGCTCGCCAGCGCCACCGCGCCGTCGAACACCTTCAGCGCGTCCTCGCCGCGCGGGATGGCGGTCAGCACCGGGCCGAAGAACGCCACGCCGTCGATGTGGATCGTCGGCGTGCCGACGTCCTCGCCCACCGGGTCCATGCCGCGGTGGTGGCTGGCCTTGAGCTCCTCGTCGTAGTCGGTCGAGTGGGCGGCCTCGGCCAGCTCGGCGGGCAGGCCCACCTCGGCCAGCGCCTGCTTGATGACCACGTCGTAGTCCTTGTTGCCCTCGTTGTGGATGCGGGTGCCGAGGGCGGTGTAGAGGTCGCGCAGGACGTCGTCACCGTGGTGCTTGGCGGCGGCGATGGCCACCCGCACCGGGCCCCACGCCTTGTCCAGCATCTCGCGGTAGCGGGCGTCCACGTCGCGGCCGGAGTTGAGCACCGAAAGGCTCATGACCCGGAAGTTCAGGTCCAGGTCACGGTGCTTCTCGACCTCCAGGATCCACCGGGACGTGATCCACGCGAACGGGCAGACCGGGTCGAAGTAGAAGTCGACCTTGGTGGGTGCCGACATGGTGGGTGTCTCCTCTGTGTTGCTCGTGCGGCGGTCCGCCGCGGCGGCGTCCTCAGGGTCCAACCCGCCGACCCGGCGGAGTCTTCCCTCGGACGCCAGTCCACTTCTCCCGGTCCCACGTGATTGGATGCGACTGTCGTGTTCACCGACACGACACTTCTCCCCGTTCCGACGACGTCGGCGCCCGGCCAACGAGGGCGTCGGCAGACGAGGTGACCTGTGGCGGCACCCAACCTGACCCGCGACCAGGCGCAGCAGAGGGCTGCGCTGCTGGAAGTCGACTCCTACCGGATCGAGCTGGACCTGACCGACGGCGGCGGCAAGCCCGGCTCGGAGGTGTTCCGCTCCACCACGACGATCGCCTTCCGCAGCCGCACCCCGGGCGCGTCGACGTGGGTCGACATCGTGGCCGCCACCGTGCACCGCGCCGTCCTCAACGGGGTCGAGCTCGACGTGTCGGACTACCGCGAGGAGGACGGCATCGCGCTGACCGACCTGCGCGACGTCAACGAGCTGACCGTCGAGGCCGACTGCCGGTACATGAACACCGGCGAGGGCCTGCACCGGTTCGTGGACCCGGTCGACGGCGGCGTCTACCTGTACTCGCAGTTCGAGACGGCCGACGCCAAGCGCATGTTCGCCTGCTTCGACCAGCCGGACCTCAAGAGCGTCTACACCATGACCGTGACCGCGCCGGCGGACTGGAAGGTCATGTCCAACGCGCCGATCGAGTCCACTGTGGACGGCGTGGGCGGCGCGGACCGGCACGTCTTCGAGACCACCAAGCCGATGTCCACCTACCTGGTGGCGCTGGTCGCGGGCCCGTACGCCGAGTGGCGCGACGAGTACACCGACGGCGAGACCACCATCCCGCTGGGCATCTACTGCCGCGCCTCGCTGGCCGAGCACATGGACGCCGAGCGGCTGTTCACCGAGACCAAGCAGGGTTTCGGGTTCTACCACCAGGCGTTCGGGGTCAAGTACCCGTTCGGCAAGTACGACCAGTGCTTCGTGCCGGAGTTCAACGCGGGCGCGATGGAGAACGCGGGCTGCGTCACGTTCCTGGAGGACTACGTCTTCCGCAGCCGCGTCACGCGCTACCTGTACGAGCGGCGCGCCGAGACCGTGCTGCACGAGATGGCGCACATGTGGTTCGGCGACCTGGTCACCATGCGCTGGTGGGACGACCTGTGGCTGAACGAGTCGTTCGCCACCTGGGCGTCGGTGCTGGCGCAGGCGGAGGCGACCGAGTACCGGCAGGCGTGGACGACGTTCGCCAAGATCGAGAAGTCCTGGGCGTACCGGCAGGACCAGCTGCCCTCGACGCACCCGGTGGCCTCGGACATCCCCGACCTCCAGGCGGTCGAGGTCAACTTCGACGGCATCACCTACGCCAAGGGCGCTTCGGTGCTCAAGCAGCTCGTGGCGTACGTGGGGCTGGAGAACTTCCTCGCGGGCCTGCGGGTGTACTTCGCCAAGCACGCGTGGGGCAACGCGACCCTGGCGGACCTGCTGTCCGCGCTGGAGGAGGCGTCCGGGCGCGACCTGTCGTGGTGGAGCGCGCAGTGGCTGGAGACCACCGGCCTGAACCTGCTGCGCCCCAGGTTCGCCGTGGACGCGGACGGGAAGTTCACCGAGTTCGCGGTGTTGCAGGGCGGTGCCCGGCCGGGCGCGGGCGAGCTGCGCACGCACCGGTTGGCGATCGGCGTCTACGACTCGGACGAGTCCGGGAAGCTGGTCCGCACGCACCGGGTCGAGCTGGACGTGGACGGCGAGCGCACCGAGGTGCCCGAGCTGGTCGGCGTGCCGCGCGGCAAGCTGGTGCTGGTCAACGACGACGACCTGACCTACTGCACGATGCGGCTGGACAGCGACTCGCTGGCGTCGCTGATCGACCACATCTCCGACATCGCCGAGCCGCTGCCGCGGACGCTGTGCTGGTCGGCGGCGTGGGAGATGACCCGCGAGGCCGAGCTCAAGGCGCGCGACTTCGTGAACCTGGTGCTGGGCGGCCTGCACGCGGAGACCGAGGTCGGCGTCGTGCAGCGGCTGCTGCTCCAGGCGCAGACCGCGCTGTCGTCCTACGCGGACGTGTCGTGGCGGGGCGAGGGCTGGCGGCGGTTCACGGCGAAGACGCTGGAGCTGGCGCGGGCGGCCGAGCCGGGGTCGGACCACCAGTTGGCGTTCGTCAACGCGCTGGCGGGTTCGGTGCTGGAAGACGCCGACCTCCGGGTCGTGCGCGGCTGGTACGACGGCACGGACGTGCTGCCGGGCCTGGACGTGGACACCGACCTGCGCTGGCGCCTGCTCCAGGCGCTGGTGGCCCACGGCGCCGCGGACCTGCCGGAGATCGCCGCCGAGGAGGAACGCGACCCGACCGCCACCGGCCGCCGCCGCGCCGAGTCGGCCCGCGCCCTGCGCCCGACGGTCGAGGCGAAACAAGAGGCCTGGGACCGGGCGGTGAACGACGACGAGCTGCCCAACGCGGTCAGCGAGGCGATCGTGGCGGGCATCCAGCACCCTGGCCAGAAGGAGCTGCTGCAGCCGTTCGTGGCGCGCTACTTCGCCGACGTGGCCGACGTGTGGGAGCGGCGGTCGTCCGAGCGGGCGCAGTCGATGGTGATCGGGCTGTTCCCGTCGTGGTCCATCGCGCAGGAGACGGTGGCGGCGGCGGACGCGTGGCTGGCCGAGGAACGGCCCCCGGCGTTGCGGCGCTTGGTGTCGGAGGGCCGTGCGGGCATCGTGCGCGCCCTGGCGGCCCAGGAGTTCGACCGGTCCTGACCCTGGTTCGTCGACAGGCCGCGCTTCCACCGGGAGCGCGGCCTGTCGCTTTGTGCGCTGGAACCACTCCTGCGCGCAGGGACTGCTGACCGCGCTGGACGCGACGAAGGCCGCGCCCCTCGGGGACGCGGCCTTCGTGGTGAGCTGGGGTCAGGAGCGCGGAGCGCTGCCGGCTTGGTCGGTGAGCATGCGGAGGCCGCTGAGCAGGCCGCCGGCGATGTCGCCCTCCTTGAAGGACGCCACCATGCTCATCACCGCGAGCTTCGCGCCGCGGTCGGCCAGGCGGCGGTGGGACTCCTCGCCGGTCACGACCTCGACCGCCCGCTCGCCCGGGGACACGGCCACCAGGACCGCGTGCGACGGGCGCGGGGTGGCGGCGTGCAACTCCTCCGCGCGGGCGCGGGTGTCGGAGCCCAGTTCGCCCAGGTAGACGCTGAAGTCCAGGCCGGTGGTCCGGCTGGCCAGGGTCAGGGCCTCGTCCAGGCTCGCGAGCTGCACCGGCGTGAACGGCAGGCTCGGGGCCTGCGGCTCGTACATCTTCGCCGCCGAGACCCGGCCGCTGTTGGTCACGACCGCGCCCAGCGGCAAGCCGGCGGGATCGACCTTCGCCACGTGACTACCAGTTGCCACGAGCACCTCCCCTGGCGGTCGGGCCCGACGCCGGGGCCGACTCGACGTGGTGGTCTGCGTTGAGCCCCCCGGGGTTCGCGCTCCACCACACGGGCGCGTAGTTCCACTCCTGGCCCGGGCGGTACCGCGTGATGCGGGTGGCCTTCGGCCTCAGCGTCAATAGCGTGATCACGCCGTAGATGGCCAGCGGGATCAGCGCGAAGACGAGCACGGTCTCCACGATGGTCACGGCGGTTACGGTAACCGATCCACCCGCTCACGTCCGGGCGAGGGGGCGTGCGAGCACCGCGGCCGTCAGCACGACCACCCCGCCCGCCACCAGGTACACCGTCCCCAGCGTCGTCGCGGCGGCCAGCGGACCGGCCAGACCGGCCCCGATCGGCGACAGCCCCCACGCCAGCACCCGGTAGGCGCTGGTCACCCGACCCATCATCGGCACCGGCGTCAACCGCTGCCGCCGGGTCGCCGACAGCACGTTCCACCCCGCCGACGCCAACCCGAAGCAGAACGCCGCCACGACCGCCACCGGCACCCACGGCACCCCGCCGAACACCGCGAACGCCACCCCGAGCAACGCCAGCGCCCCCACCATCACCGGCGCGCCGCCGAGCCGGGCCGCCAGCACGGGGCTCAGCCGCGCCCCCGACAGCGCGCCCAGCGACATCACGACCACCAGCCACGGCACCCACTCCTCGGGCAGCCCCAGCACGGTGATCGAGTACAGCGACAGCATCGCGTTCACCGCCGCCGCGCACACCGCGGAGACGCCCACCGCGAGCACCAGCACCCGCAGGCCCGGTTGCCGGAACAGGTACGCGACCCCCTCGGTGAACTGCCCGCGCAGCGTCCCGGTCCGCGCCGCCTCGGGCGCCCGCGCCACCTCGGGCACCCGCGCCACGAACACCGCCGCCACCACGAACGTCAGCGCGTCCAGGGCGAAGCACGCGGCCGGGTGCCACCAGAACAGCAGGCTGGCCGCCAGCGGCCCGACCAGGTCCATCCCGACCGTCTCGGCGGTCACGAACCGGCTGTTGGCGGCCTCCAGGTCGGCCGGCCCGGCCAGCTCCACGAGCAGCACCTGGGACGCGCTGTCCGCGAACGTCTCCGCACTGGTGAGCAGGAACCCCAACGCGCACAGCAGCGCGACGCCCGCGCTATCCGTGAACACCGCCCACGCCAGCAGCCCCGTCACCAGCGCCCGGAACGTGTGCGCGACGGCGACGACCAACCGGGGCCGCCACCGGTCCACCAGGACGCCCGCCGGCAACGCCACGAGCAGCCACGGGAGCACCACGGCGACGGCCACCGCGGACGCCGCGAGGGGGCTGCGCGTGCTCACGGCGGTGTAGAGCGGGAGCGCGACCGTGCGGACCCCGTCACCCACCAGGGACGTGATCCACGCGCCCGTCAGCAGCCGGAACGCCGGCGTGTGGACGCCCTGTGCACCGATCGACCGCTCCACGTCTGGGACCCGTCTGTGATCTGGACGACTCTCAAGCAGAGGTCAGGTTACGCACGGTGTCCAGAGTGGCGGAACGTAGTAACCGAACGGTTCTACTGTCGCAGTGAGTACACCCGGACGGACTTCCCCCGGAAGGAGGCGAATGGCGGCCGGTTTGGCGTCTTGTCCTCCGCCCACTCGGCTTCTAGCTTTTCACCTGTACGGGTCTTGCGCATCCGTTTCCGGATACTAATTCCCGCCCGATGAGTCTCGGAGGACACGACATGTACACCATGAACCGCGCCGGGGTTGCCTCCTTCACCCTTTCGTCGTACGCCCGAACGGACGAGTCGGTTACGCCTGTTCAGCTGCCTGCCGTGGCGGCCAAGTCGGTGCGCATCACGGGACGGGACTCCGTTCGGATCACCTCGCGGGACAGCGTCCGCATCACCGCCCGGGACAGCGTGCGGATCACGGCGTCGGTCCGGATCACGGCCCGGGACAGCGTGCGCATCACGGCCCGCGACTCGGTCCGCATCACGGCGCGCGACAGCGTGCGCATCACCGCACGGGACTCGGTCCGCATCACGGCGCGCGACTCCGTCCGCATCACGGCGCGGGACTCGGTGCGCATCACGGCCCGGGACAGCGTGCGGATCACGGCGCGGGACTCCGTTCGCATCACGGCGCGCGACAGCGTGCGCATCACCGCCCGGGACAGCGTCCGCATCACCGCCACCCGGGACGACCTCGCGCTCGCCGCCTGACCGCCGACCTACGCGGCCGGCTCGCCCAGGTAGGGCAGCCACAGCGGATCGGCCTCGGTCACGCCCGCCAGCAGCCGCCAGTGCGGCCCGCGCGGCGCGGCCGGCACGACCCGCAGCCGCCAGCCCAGTTCGGACAGCAGCTTGTCGGCCTTGCGGTGGTTGCACTTCGCGCAGCAGGCCACGCAGTTGGTCCACGAGTGCGCCCCACCCCGACTCCGGGGCACCACGTGGTCGATCGTCTCGGCGCGTCCGCCGCAGTACGCGCAGCGGTACCGGTCCCGGTGCATCAGACCGGCGCGCGTCAGGGGCACCCGCCCCCGGTACGGCACGCGGACGTAGTTGCTCAACCTGATCACTGACGGTACGACGACCTCGGAAGTGGAGGAATGGACGACGGCGCCCGCCGGGTCGCCGTGCACCACCTCCGCCTTGCCGCACACCACCAGCACCACCGCGCGCCGCAGCGGCAGCGCGGTCAGGGGCTCGAAGGTGGCGTTGAGCAGCAGGACCTTCCGTCTTCCCCAGGGGAAGGTCTTGGGCGCCGGACCGGCCCCTTCCCCGTCCGCGACGGCGTGCACCGCCACCTGTTTTTGGCCGGACGGGGCCAACGACGCGATCCCGGCGTTCACCAGGGCGCCGATCGGGGTGGGTTGTCGGTCTGGCACGCGACCACCTCCACCGGTTCAGCCATAGCAGACCACACTTCACCCCCAAAAATCACGTGTGATACCTGACGCGTCGCGGAGCCGGGGCCGAAAGTTCGGTGAACACCCTCCTATCGCACATGGTTTTCATCCCGCGCTAACCTCGGCGGGGTGACGCACCCTTCACCCGCGGCGCAGCCCGCGACGATCGCCTACCCCACCGCGGAGCGCCTCGACCTGGTCGAACGGCTGCACGGGCATCCGGTGCCCGACCCCTACCGCTGGCTGGAGGACCCCGCCGACCCCCGCACGGCCGAGTGGTCGACGGCCCAGGACGCGCTCGCCCGCGCGTGGCTGGACGCCCAGCCCGGCCGCGAGGCCCTCGGCGCACGCCTGGCCGAGCTGATGCGCACCGGTTCGGTGGGCACGCCGGTGTGGCGGGCCGGACGGGCGTTCTACACCCGGCGCGGGCCGGAGCAGGACTTCCCCGTCCTCTACGTGCTGGAGGACGGGGAGGAGCGGGTGCTGCTCGACGTCACCGCGCTCGACCCGTCCGGCCGGACCACGCTGGACCGCTGGACCCCGTCCCTGGAGGGCACGCGGCTGGCCTACCAGGTGTCCGTGGGCGGCGACGAGCACTCGTTGCTGCACGTCCTGGACGTGGCGACCGGCGAGCTGGTCGAGGGGCCGATCGACCGGTGCCGCTACTCCCCCGTCGGCTGGCTGCCCGGCGGCGAGGAGTTCTTCTACGTGCGCCGCCTGGACCCCGACCTGGTGCCCGAGGACGAGCGGCAGTTCCACCGGCGGGTCTGGCGGCACCGGGTGGGCACGGACCCGGCCCGGGACGTGAACGTCCACGGCGACGGCCTCGACCACACCTACTACTACGGGCTGTCGCTGACCGACGACGGCCGGTGGCTGGTGGTGAACGGCGCGCCCGGCACGGTCCGGCGCGACTCGGTGTGGATCGCGGACCTGCACGGCGACGGCGAGCTGCGCGAGGTCGTCTCCGCCGAGGCCGGCGCGCAGTGCTCGGCGTGGGTCGAGGGCGACCGGCTCTACCTGCGCACCAGCCTCGACGCGCCCCGGTTCCGGCTGTGCGTGGCCGACCCGGCCCGGCCGACCGAGTGGACCGAACTGGTCCCCGAGCAGCCCGACTCCGTGCTGGACGGCGCGACCTGGCTGGACGGGACCCTGGTCCTGCTGCGCACCCGGCACGCGGTGTCCGAACTGCACCTGCACGACCCGGCGACGGGTGCGTGGCTGGGCGAGGTCCCCCTGCCGGGCACCGGTTCCCTGCACGGCTGGTCCACTGTGGACGACCGGACCGACGCCGACCGGGACGTGCTGTGGTTCGGCTGGTCGGACTTCGTGACCCCGCTGTCGGTCTACAAGTTCGCCAAGTCGACCGGTCGGACCGTCCTGCACGCCGCCGCGCCGGGCGCGGTCGAGCTGCCGGAGCTGACCACCCAACAGGTCGAGTACACGTCTCCGGACGGCACGACCGTGCGGATGTTCGTGGTGTCCGGCCAGGCCACCCCCGACCTGCCCCGGCCCGCCCTGCTGACCGGCTACGGCGGCTTCGCGGTCGGCCAGGGGCCGGGCTACCGCGCCACGGCGCTGGCCTGGGTCGAGGCGGGCGGCGTGTGGGCGCTGCCTTCGCTGCGCGGCGGCGACGAGGAGGGCGAGGAGTGGCACCGCGCCGGGATGCGCGAGCGCAAGCAGAACGTGTTCGACGACTTCCACGCGGCGGCGCGGAAGCTGATCTCCGACGGGTGGACCTCGCCGCAACAGCTCGCGATCATGGGCGGTTCCAACGGCGGCCTGCTCGTGGGGGCGGCCCTGACCCAGCGCCCGGAGCTGTACGCGGCCGTGGTGTGCTCAGCGCCACTGCTGGACATGGTGCGGTACGAGAACTTCCTGCTCGGGCGGCTGTGGGCGGAGGAGTACGGCAGCGCGGCGGTCCCGGAGGAGCTGGCGTGGCTGCTGTCCTACTCCCCGTACCACCGGGTCCGGGCGGGCGTTGAGTACCCTTCGGTGCTGTTCACGGTGTTCGAGTCGGACAGCCGCGTGGACCCCAACCACGCCCGGAAGATGTGCGCCGCGCTCCAGCACGCGACGGCGAGTGATCCGACCAAGCACCCCGTGCTCCTGCGCCGGGAGACCGAGGTGGGGCACGCGGGCCGATCGGTGAGCCGGTCGCTCGGCCTCGCCGTGGACCAGTTGACCTTCCTGGCCGGTGCGACCGGGCTGGAGTTCGCCCGAGGGTAGTTTTCGAGGAGGAGTGAGCCGGTGGATCTGTCGGTGGACGTCGAGTCGACGCTGGCCGTCGACTGGTGGGTGGAGAACGGCCCGAAGATCGCCGAGGGAGCGCTGCGGATCGCGCTCACGGTGCTCATCGCGGTGGTCGTCCGCTTCCTGCTGCGGCGGCTGATCGATCGGCTCACCCGGGGCGCGTCGGAGGGGCGCAAGCCCAAGCTGCTCAAGCCCCTGCGCGAACGCGCCCCCCAGGCGTTGAACGGGCTGGTGTCCGAGCGGCGGGAGCAGCGCGCCAAGACCATCGGCTCGGTCCTGAAGTCGGTCACCACGATCGTGGTGTTCGGCATCGCGTTCATCCAGGTGCTCACCGAGCTGGGCATGAACGTGGCGCCGATCCTGACCTCCGCCGGCATCCTCGGCGTCGCCATCGGCTTCGGCGCGCAGAACCTGGTCAAGGACTTCCTGTCCGGCATGTTCATGATGCTGGAGGACCAGTACGGGGTCGGCGACGTCGTGGACCTGGGGCCGGCGACCGGCACGGTCGAGTCGGTGGGGCTGCGCATCACCACGATCCGCGACACCAACGGCACGGTCTGGTACGTCCGCAACGGCGAGATCCTGCGGGTCGGCAACTCCTCGCAGGGCTTCGCGGTCGCGGTGGTGGACCTGCCGCTGGCCTACGGGGCGAACCTGGCGTCGGCGAGCGAGGTGCTGACCACGGCGGCGCTGGAGGCCGTGGCGGAGGAGTCGCTGGAGAAGGACACCATCGACAAGCCGCAGGTGCTGGGCGTGGAGAAGGTGACGCCCGAGGGCATCACCATGCGGGTGACGGTGAAGGTCCGGCCGGGGCGGCAGTGGGCGGTGCAGCGGGCGCTGCGGGCCAAGCTGATGCCGGCGCTGGAAGGGGCGGGGATCTCGCTCAAGGCGTGAGTCCCCCCGGACTTGAGGCAGGATGGAAGCGTGACCAGTACCGAGAACTTCTACGAAGCGGTGGGCGGGTACGAGACGTTCCACAAGATCGTCGCGCGCTTCTACGAGCTGGTCGCCGACGACCCGGTGCTGCGCCCGCTCTACCCGGAGGAGGACCTCGGCCCCGCCGAGGAGCGCTTCCGCCTGTTCCTGATGCAGTACTGGGGCGGCCCGCACACCTACTCCGACCAGCGCGGCCACCCGCGGCTGCGGATGCGCCACGCGCCGTTCGTGATCGGTCCCGTCGAGCGGGACGCGTGGCTGCGGTGCATGCGGGTCGCGGTGGACGAGGCCGACCTGTCGCCGCAGCACCGCGACCAGCTGTGGGCGTACCTGGAGATGGCCGCGAACAGCCTCATGAACGCCTGGGTGTGACCGCCGACCCGCACCACGATCACCCGAACGGGGACGGGTGATCGCGGTGCGGGTGGCAGGATGACACCTCGTGCGACGATCCTCCGACCTCCAACCAGAGATCGCCGACGAGTCCGCCTGGTGGCGTGACGCCGTCTTCTACCAGGTCTACGTGCGCTCGTTCGCCGACTCCGACGGCGACGGCGTGGGCGACCTGGAGGGCATCCGCTCCCGGCTGGGTTACCTGGAACTGCTCGGCGTGGACGCCCTGTGGCTCACGCCGTTCTACACGTCCCCCATGGCCGACCACGGCTACGACGTGGCCGACCCGCGTGACGTGGACCCGCTGTTCGGCGACTTGGCCGCCTTCGACCGCCTGGTCGCCGAGGCGCACGAGCACAACATCCGGGTCACCGTCGACCTCGTCCCGAACCACACCAGCGACCGCCACGAGTGGTTCCAGGCGGCGCTGCGGGCCGGTCCGGGCAGCGCGGAGCGGGACCGGTACGTCTTCCGCGACGGGCAGGGCTACGACGGCTCCCAGCCGCCGAACAACTGGACCAGCGTCTTCGGCGGCCCGGCGTGGACCCGGGTCGCGGACGGCCAGTGGTACCTGCACCTGTTCGCGCCCGAGCAGCCCGACCTGAACTGGGAGAACGCGGACGTGCCCGCGGACCTGGTCCGCACGCTGCGCTTCTGGCTGGACCGCGGCGTGGACGGGTTCCGGATCGACGTCGCCCACGGCATGGCCAAGCCCTACGGCTTGCCCAACATGGAACCGCGGGCGGCCCAGGGCTCCGGGGTGCTGCACGACAACGCCCTGGACCCCCGGTTCGACAACGACGCCGTCCACGACGTGCACCGCCTGATCCGCAAGGTGCTCGACGAGTACCCGGGCCGCATGGCGGTCGGCGAGATCTGGGTCAAGGACGACGAGCGCTTCGCCCGCTACATCCGCCCCGACGAGCTGCACCTGGGCTTCAACTTCCGGCTGGTCGAGGCGGCGTTCGACGCGGACGCGGTCCGTTCGGCGATCGAACACTCCCTGGCCGCCGTGCAGCCCTACGACACGCCCCCGACGTGGACCCTGTCCAACCACGACGTGGTCCGGCACGTCACCCGCTACGGCGGCGGCGAACTGGGCACGAAGCGGGCGCGGGCGATGGCCCTGGTCGAACTGGCCCTGCCCGGCGTCGTCTACCTCTACAACGGCGAAGAGCTGGGCCTGCCGAACGTGGAACTCCCGGACTGGGCCCTCCAGGACCCGACGTGGCTGCGCTCGGGCCACACCGAACGCGGCCGCGACGGCTGCCGCGTGCCACTGCCGTGGGAGGGCACGACACCACCGTTCGGCTTCACCACGGGCGCCGGCACCTGGCTGCCGCAACCGAACGAGTGGGGCGCGCTGACGGCGGAGTCGCAACTGGAAGACCCGGAGTCGATGCTGTCGCTGTACCGACACGCGCTGGAACTGCGCAAGACGCACCCGAAGATCAGCGGCGACGAGGTCGAGTGGTACGGCGCACCAGCCGGCTGCTTCGCCTTCCGCCGCAAGGGCGGCGGCCTGATCTGCGCCCTGAACACCTCAGGCGGCCCGGTCCCGCTGCCTCCGGGCGAGGTCCTCTTGTCCAGCGGCCCGATGGACGGCCCCCAACTCCCCCCGGACACAGCAGTCTGGCTCGTCTAACGCGCGCGTAGCGCGCTTCCGGGCGCGAAGCGCCAAGCGGGCAGTCCACCGGAGAGGACACAACCCAAGCCGGGCTTCTTGCTTGTGTCATCTCCGTATGGCCCGCCCGAAGGGCTACCACAGATTTCCCGGGTGCAGCCGAATTTTTTG
>NZ_JBEZBW010000049.1:0-59298 GCF_040647305.1 Saccharothrix sp. NPDC042600
GCCCGCCGTGCCCGGCCCGGGTCCGCCCGGCCGGCGCCCGCCGAGCCTGGCCCGGGTCCGCCCGGCCGGCCGCCAACCGCGACCGGCCGAGCGGGCCCACCGGGCTCAGAGCTGCGCCGTCACCCAACCCCGCACGACCTCGTCCAGCACGGCCAACGGCAGCGGCCCGCCGCCCAGCACCAGGTCGTGGAACGCGCGGATGTCGAAGCGGTCGCCCAGGGACTCCTCCGCCGCCGCCCGGATCCGCTGGATCTCCAACCGCCCCACCATGTACGACAGCGCCTGCCCCGGCGCCGCGATGTACCGGTCCACCTCCGACTCGATCTCCACGGCCGCCAGCGGCGTGTTCTCGGTCAGGTACGCCACCGCCTGCTCCCGGCTCCACCCGTGCGCGTGCAGCCCCGTGTCCACGACCAGCCGGCCGGCGCGCATCGAGTCCATCGCCAGCATCCCCAGTCGCGCCACGTCGTCCGAGTACAAGCCCATCTCGTCGGCCAGCCGCTCGCAGTACAGGCCCCAGCCCTCCAGGTAGCCGGTCACCGTCGCGACCCGGCGCAGCATCGGCAGGTCGGTCAGCTCCTGCGCCAGCACGATCTTGAAGTGGTGCCCCGGCACGGCCTCGTGGAAGGCGATGGCCTCCGCCTGGTACCGGAACCGCTCCTGCACCCGGTAGGTGTTGGCGTAGTACGTCCCCGGCCGACCGCCGTCCATCGACGGCGGCGCGTAGAAGGCCGTCGGCGCGCCCGGCGCGTCCACCTCGGGCACCGGCTCGACCAGGCACCGCTTCGACGGGATGCGGCCGAACCACGCCGGCGCCGCCTCCTCCGCCCGGACCACGGCCGCGCGCGCCGCCTCGATCAGCTCCTCCTCCGAACCCCACCGCAGGGCCGGGTCGGTGCGCATCCGCTCGAACACCTCGGCCACGTCCCGCGTCCCGAACACCCGCGACCCGACCTCGGCGTACTCCCGCGCCAGCGCCGCCATCAGCTCCAAGCCGGTCTGGTGCAGCTCCTTCGGCGTGCGCTGCGTGCTGGTCTGCACCCGCGCCAACCCCGCGTACACGGCCTCGCCGTCGGGCAGCCAGCACAGGCCCACCTTGTCCAGCGGGCGACCCTCCAACCCCGCGACCACGTCCCGGTACGCCGCGAACGCGGGCCGCACCTCGGCCTCGATCAGCTCGTCGCGCGCGGCGTTGAACTCGGCGCTGCCGCTCACCCGCGCGAACGCGTCCTCCGGCGCGGTCAGGTAGCGGTCCAGGTAGTCCACCGCCGCGTCCCGCAGGTGCGCGACCGGGGTGCGCCCGGCCGCCGCGCCGGCCACGTGCCGCTCGCCGACCACCCGCAGGAACGCCGGGACCGCCGCCAGCCGCCGCAGGTAGTCCTGCTCCTGCTCGGGCGTCTTCACCACGGACATCGGCATGACGTTGAGGACCTCGCCCGCCGCCGAGAAGAACGACGGGCTGATCGTGTACTCGACCGACCGCGCGTCGAGCAGGTCCACCGTCGCCTCGGCCTGCTGCACGACGACCGCCCGGGTCACCGGGTCGTCGTCGCCGGGCAGGGCCCGCGCGCGGGCGGCGATGTCCGCGGCCTTGGCCCGTGCGGACCCCTCGGCCGCGGGCGTGTGGTCGGTGAGCAGGTGGTCGTAACCGGGCAGTCCGAACACGGTCGCGCCCAAGGGAGACAGGCGGGACATCAGGTCGAGCAGTTCTTCGGCGAGAGTGGCTGTCGTGTCCACGGTGAGCCCCCCGGGCGTCGGTTGGGAATGCAACTTGGTACTTAGCCTAAATAACGACTAGAGCCGGTCCAAATAGGCGAGCACGGCCAGCACCCGCCGGTTGTCGTCCTCGGACAACGGCAGCCCCAGCTTGCCGAAGATGTTGGCGATGTGTTTGCCGACGGCTTTCTCCGTGACGAACAGCCGCGCGGCGATCGCCGCGTTGGACCGGCCTTCCGCCATCAGCCCCAGCACTTCCCGTTCGCGCGGGGTGAGCGTGGCCAGCGGGCGGTCGCGGTCGCCGCGGGTGAGCAACTGGGAGATGACCTCCGGGTCCATCGCGGTGCCGCCGGCCGCCACGCGCCGGATCGCGTCCACGAACTGCCGGACGTCCGACACCCGGTCCTTGAGCAGGTAGCCGACGCCACCCGCCCGGTCGGACAGCAGTTCGCGCGCGTAGAGCTGCTCGACGTACTGGGACAGCACGAGCACCGGCAGCCCCGGCACCCGCTTGCGCGCCTCGATCGCCGCGCGCAGCCCCTCGTCGGTGAACGTCGGCGGCAGGCGCACGTCGACCACCGCCACGTCCGGGCGGTGGTCGACGAGGGCCTTGAGCAGGGCGGGACCGGAGTCGACCGCCTCCACGACGTCGAAGTCGTAGGCCTGGAGCAGTCGGATCAGGCCGTCCCTGAGGAGGACGAGGTCTTCTCCGAGGACAACGCGCACGGCAGCTCCATGGTGACGATCGTGGGCCCGCCCATCGGGCTCGCGATGCCGAGTGTGCCGTCAAACGCGCCCAGCCTGCGCTCGATTCCGCGCAGTCCGCCGCCGTCGGTCGCCTCCGCGCCGCCGTGCCCGTTGTCGCCGATCATCAGCGCGAGCCGGCCGCCCTCGTGCCGGACCCGCACCCACGCGCTGGTCGCGCCGCTGTGCTTGGCCACGTTGGTCAGCGTCTCGGCGACCGCGAAGTACGCCGCCGACTCCACCGGCGCCTCGGGCCGGCCGGGCAGCACGACGTCCACCTCCACCGGCAACGGGTGCGCCAGGGCCAGCGCCTTCAACGCGCCCTCCAGGCCGCGGTCGGCCAGCACCGGCGGGTGGATGCCGCGCACCAGGTCCCGCAGCTCCGCCAGCGCCTGCGAGGACGACTGGCGCGCCTCGGCCAGCAGGTCCCGCGCGGCCCGCGGGTCGCGCTGGAGCAGCTCCTCGGCCATGCCCAGGCTCATGCCCAGCGCCACCAGCCGCGCCTGCGCCCCGTCGTGCAGGTCCCGCTCGATCCGGCGCAGCTCGGCGGCCTGCGCGTCCACCGTGTCCGCGCGCGAGTCGGCCAGCTCCCGCACCCGGTGGGTCAGCGCCTCGGTGGCGCTGGGCGCGAGCATCCACCGCACGAACAGGGCGTGCACCCGCACGATCCGCTCGGTGCCCCACCACGCGAGGAGCAGGTAGAGCGCGCCCAGCAACGGGGCGAGGAACCAGCCGCCGGGGTCGTTCGGGCTCAACCCGTTGGGCTCCAGGTCGGTGCCGCCCGCGAGCCAGATGAACGGGGTGAGCAGCCCCAGGACGCCGCCCAGCCACAGCGCCGCCGGCAGGACGCCGCAGAGCACGCCCATGACCGCGTTGAGCGGCAGGAAACCCATGTCCCGCCACGTCGCGGGGTCGGTGGCGATCGTGCGGACCCGCGTCATCGGCCCCCGGTTGGCGGGCTTGCGGTAGGGCAGCGCGATCGGCTCGCCCAGCACCTTCCCGGCCCACCAGCGGTGCACGGTGGTGTACTTGCGCGCCAGCGCCGTGAACAGCAGCAGCATCGGCACGCCGACCGTCACCAGGATCAGCGGGTAGGTGTAGAGCTGGAGCGGGATCAGCGGGAGGCCGATCAGGCACAGCGGCACCCGCGCCAGGGCGAGCCCGGCGGTCCGAAGCCGCGAGGCCACTCCGCGCACGAGGTCGTGGTCCGTCATGCCGTCGATTCTGGCTTGCGCGCGGGCCGAAAGCGGTGGGTTTAACCCCCCGATCGACCCGCGCCCCAGCCCGCCGGGGCCGGTCGGCTCAGACCTCGATCACCGCCCCGTCCGGCAGCACCTCCACGCCCGCCTCGCGCAGCTTCGCGTGTTCCGCCGACTCCGGGTCGAGCACCGGGTTGGTGTTGTTCAAGTGCGTGTAGACCCGCCGCACGTGCGGGTGCCTGCGCAGCTCCGGCAGGGTGTGCGTGATCGGCAGGTGGCCCATCGCCGACTGGCCCCCCGCCCGGCCCGTCGCCGCGCCCATCTCCGACGGCGCGTAGAACGTCCCGTCCAGCAGCGCCACGTCCGCCTCCGCCACCAGGTCGTCGAACCCCAGCGGCCAGCCGGCCAGGCACGGCGCGTACAGGACGATGCCGCCGGTCCGCGGGTCGTGCAGCCGGTAGGCCACCACCCAGTGACCCTCCACAGTGGACTCGGCCGCGTACCTCGGCCGCTTGCCGCTCACCGGGAACGCCGTCACCTCCAGCCCGCCGTCGAGCACGAAGGTCTGCTCCGGCTCGACCTGCCGCCACCGCCACTCGGCGTACCGGTCCAGCACCGCTCGCGTCTCGCCCAGCGCGTGCAGCACGGTCGCGGGCGCGTGGACGCGCAGGCCCGCCGCGCCGCGCAGCGTCAGCAGGCCCAGGGTGTGGTCGAGTTCCGCGTCGGTGAGCAGGACGCCGCGCAGCGGGGTGTCGCGCGGGCCGGGGCCGGGGTGCAGGCACGGTGTCGCCGCGAGCTGGACCCGCAGGTCCGGCGACGCGTTGAGCAGCCACCACGACACCCCGTCGCCGCTGACCGCCAGGCCGTCCTGGGTGCGCGGCGACAGCTCACCGCGCCGCACCCCCGCGCACGGGCCGCACGCGCAGTTCCACTGCGGCACACCGCCACCCGCGGCCGTGCCGAGCAGGACCACCTTCACCGGGCCACCTCCCGGGCCACCAGGGCGTCCACCGCGGGCCGCCGCAGGACCTCCTCCACCACCCCGCGGTGCGGCGAGAGCGAGCACACCGGGTCGGTGTTCGCGGCGTTCCCGGTCAACTGGAAAGCCTGGCACCGGCATCCGCCGAAGTCCACCTCCCGCCGCGGGCAGCCGCGGCACGGCTCACCCATCCAGTCGAACCCGCGAAAGGCGTTGAACGACACCGAATCCCACCAGATGTCCCGCAACGACGACACTCGCACGTTCTCGATGCCCAACCCCTCGATCACCGTCGCCGCCGGGCACGGCAGGACGTCCCCGTTCGGCGCCACGGTCAGCTGCCGCGCGCCCCACCCGTGCATGCACGGCTTGGGGTGCGCCTCGTGGTAGTCCGCGATCACGTACACGATCTCCATGCCGGACCGGTCCTTCGCCGCGCGCACGACCGAATCCGCTTGTCTCAATTGGCTTTCCGTCGGCAGCAGCGCCGCCTGGTTGCGCAACGCCCAGCCGTAGTACTGCGTGTTGGCCAGCTCCAACCGGTCCGCGCCCATCTCCTCGGCCAGGGCGATGATGTCGGCCACGTGGTCGAGGTTAAGCCGGTGCAGCACCACGTTCACCGTCAGCGGCAGCCCGGCGTCCCGCACTGCCCGCGCGGCCGTGAGCTTGGGCGCGAAGCCCTTCACGCCCGCGATGCGGTCCGCGTTGGCCGGGTCGGCGTCCTGGACGGAGAGCTGCACGTGGTCCACGACCAGCTCCGCCAGCCGTGCCGCGGTCAGGCCCAGCCCGCTGGTCACCAGGTTGACGTAGGCCCCCAGCCCGCTCGCGTGCGCGGCCAGCTCGGGTAAGTCCCGGCGCGCCAACGGTTCCCCGCCGGACAGGTGGAACTGGAGCACGCCCAGCTCCCGCGCCTGGTCGAAGACGTCCCGCCACTCGGCGGTGGACAGCTCCGCCTCGCGCCGCACCAGCTCCAGCGGGTTGGAGCAGTAGCCGCAGCGCAGCGGGCAGCGGTGGGTCAGCTCGGCGAGCAGCCCGAACGGCGGTTCAGCCATCGGTCACCACCACCCTGCGCGCGGCCAGGCGCGTGACCAGCTCGGCCACGTCGTCCACGCGCACGCCGTCGAAGTCCTCGGCCAGCTTCTCCGCCATCTGCGCGATGGTGGTGCGGCCGTCGCACATGCCCACGACCGCGGCGGCGGTCTCGTTGAGCACCAGCACGCCCTCCGGGAACAGCACGACGTGGCTGTCCCGGGTCTGGTCGTAAGCCGTCTTCACGCCCTTGCCCAACCTCGGCGTGGTGTAGAGGTCGCTCATGGTCTCGTCCCCGAGTAGTAGTCGACGGTGTCGAGGATCGCCCGCAGCACGTCGCACTTGAAGGCCAAGGCGGCCACCGCCGCCTCCTGCCGCTCGCGGGTCGCGCAGTTGCGCACGACCAGGTCCAAAGTGGACCGACCTTCTCCCGAGATCACCTTGAGCCGCGCGGTGAAGTAGGCGAAACCCTCTTCGGCGATCCAGGGGTACCGCGCCCGCATGTCCGCCAACCGCCGGGCCATCAGGCCGCGGGAGAACATCTCGGTCAGCCCCGACGCCACCGCCTCCACCCACGGTTTGGTGCGGGCGAAGGTGACGTAGGCGTCCACGGCGAACCGCACGCCCGGCAGCACGTGCCGCTCGTCGAGCACCTCGTCCCGGGACAGCCCCAACGCCTCGGCCATGCGCAGCCAGTCCTCCGCGCCGCCCTCGCCGGGCTTGGTGCCGTCGTGCCAGACGATCCGCTCGCGCCACTGCCGCCGCACGTCCGGGTCCGGGCAGTTGGCGAGGATCGCGGCGTCCTTGCGCGGGATGCAGCGCTGGTAGTACCACCGGTTCGCCGCCCACGACCGCAGCTCGTCCTTGGTGAGGGAGCCCGCGTGCAGGCGCAGGTGGAAGGGGTGGGTGTCCCAGTAGCGGGTGGACAGCCCGCGCAGCCGCGCGGTGAACTCCTCGGCCGACCACGGCTCGGTCATGCGCGCTCCCAAGGGGTTTCGCGAACACGGCGGCGTGACTCCGGTGGCGGCACCCGGAGCCACGGTGGCGGGTGGTCAGCTCCTGGCCGCGTACGCGGTGACTTCCATCGGGGTGTCGACGTCGACGAAGTCGGGCTTGACCCACGTGCGCTTCGGTTCGGTCTGCATGGCGCGTCTCCTCGCACTCGTCGTGAGGACGCGGCGGCGGAGTCCCACGGTAGAGCGTCCGGAGCGCCTCGCGCTAGATCGTAAGGAGCGTTGCCCAACCGGCAAGTGGATCAGTCCTCCGATGAATGTTGCCGGTCTCGACCGGGTGTGGTTGCATCGGGGGAACCGCCGAGTTCCGCCGCCGAGCCAGTGCGGACTACGGAGGAGCGCACATGCGTGCTCGTCTAGGTGCGGTGCTGTCCATCGCCGCTCTCGTCGCCGCGGTCGGCCCCGCGCACGCCGAGCCGACGGCCGCCGCCGTGCGGACCGTCGCGACCGGCCAGGCCGTCCCGTGGGACATCGAGTTCCTGCCCGACGGCAGCGGCATCTTCACCGAACGCGACACCAAGAGGATCAAGAAGATCACCGGGACGACGGTGACCACCGTGCACACGGTCGCCGAAGCCGTCCCCGGCGGCGAGGGCGGCCTGATGGGCCTGGCCGTGTCGCCGACGTTCGCCACCGACAACACCGTCTACGTCTACTACACCGCCGCGTCGGACAACCGGATCGCCCGCGTGCGCCTGGGCGGCGCGGTCGAACCGATCGTCACCGGCATCCCCAAGGCGCGCATCCACAACGGCGGCGGCCTGGAGTTCGGCCCCGACGGCCACCTGTGGGCCACCACCGGCGACGCGGGCGTCACCGGCAACGCCCAGAACGTGAACTCGTTGGGCGGCAAGGTCCTGCGGTTCACCACGACCGGCGCCGCCGCGCCCGGCAACCCGTTCAACAGCCGCGTCTACACGCTCGGCCACCGCAACCCGCAGGGCATCACGTGGGCGGGCGGCCGGGCGTACGCGACCGAGTTCGGCCAGAACCGCACCGACGAGCTGAACTGGATCCAGGCCGGCAAGAACTACGGGTGGCCCACGTGCGAGGGCGCCTGCGGGGACAGCCGGTTCGTGGACCCGGTGAAGACCTGGTCCACCTCCCAGGCCGGCCCCACCGGCATCGGCTTCTACAAGGACGCCCTCTACCTGGGCGCGGTGACCGGCCGGCGGGTGTGGAAGATCCCGGTCGCGGGCACCACCCTCGGCACGCCGGTCGCGCTGTTCACCGGCTACGGCCGCATCCGGGCGGTCGCCCCCGCCCCGGACGGCACGCTCTGGCTGGGCACCTCCAACCGAGACGGCCGTGGGACCCCTGCCACCACGGACGACCGAATCCTCAGCACGGACGGGTGATCACCTAGTTGCGTGCGGGAGGCATCCGACGGAGTTGGTCCAGCACGACCGGGTCCTGCAGCTGCATCCACTGGACGACCTCGGTGTAGGTGGCGCACACCGTCTCCTCCCGCACGCACACCTCCTCCATGAACTTCTCCACCGCGGCGCTGAACGCCCCGCCCGCCCAGTCGTTGAAGTGGTTGCCCACCACCATCGGCGCCCGGTTCCCGTTGAACGCCGCCTGGTACACCGACCGGTACGTGTCCAGCACCACCTGGGTGAACTCGCCCGGCGGGCCCGGGTCGTCCTTCGCCCCGTTCAGCGCGTACCAGAGGTTGAAGTCCATCATCACGACCTGCCGGCCCAGCGCCGGCACGCGCACCTCCGGCATCGGGAACTCCCACATCCCGTTCCGCACCGACGGCCACACCACGCCCAGGCTCACGTGGCTCGTGTCGTAGACCAGCCCGTGGCCCCGCATCGCCGGGAACGCCTGCCCCCAGTCACCCTCCAGGCACGGCGTCCGGCCGCCCTTCACCGCCGCCGGGTCCAGCTTGAAGCCCTGCGCGCGGGCCTTCTCGACCACGGCGAAGAACTGGTCCAGCTCCCGGTTCCACTCGTCGGTGGTCCACTTCCCGACGCTCGGCTCGTCACCCTGGCAGTAGTGGCCGTTGTAGTGGGTGCCGATCTCGTGCCCGGCGTCGATGGCGTCGTTGAGGTACCTGATCCGCGCGGCCACGTCCTCGCGCGTGCCGCCGAAACCGATGGAGGAGTACCCCGGGCGGTGGCCGGGACCGGTGTAGGAGGCGCCCTCCGCGTCCGGGATCAGGTACACACCTGACAGCAAGCCGGTGACGTGGGCGTTGACCCGGCGCGCCAGCGGCATGACCCGGTCCCAGTGGGCCTTGGACGCGGCGCCGTCGAAGGAGAACAGCACGAACTGCGGGGGCTTCTCGCCCGGCTGCACCTTCCGCATCCACTTCGGCGGCGTGGCGGGCGCGGGCACGGTCGGCGTCGGGCCGGTCGACGTCGCCTGCTGGCGCGGGGCGATCGGCAGCGGCGAGGCCAGGACGCCCGGGTCGCTGCCCGGCTCCTCCTCGCGCGCGCCCAGCACGGCCAGCACGGTCAAGGTCAGCGCGAGCGCCACCGCGGTCGTGACGAAACCCCTGCGTTTCACACCCTCAAGACGACTCTGGGTATCCGGTGGTTGCTCCTACGTGACCGGCTTCGCCACGACGACCTGGTTCTCCTCGTACCCCTGCGCGCCGCCGACCCACCGTCCGCCGCAGGTCACGAGCACCAGCCGGTGCCCGCCGCGCGGCCCGAACAGCTCGACGGCACGCGTCGGCAGTTCGTCTTTCCGCACGGTGTGCACCTCGCTGACGGCGTACTTGTAAACGTTGCCCGCCGTGTCCACGACCGTGACCTCCCGGCCCGGCGCGGACCGCCACAGCTCGTCGAACGGCCCGGTGACGCCCTTCCAGTTCACGTGCCCGGCCAGCACGGTCGCGCCCTCGGCGGCCCCGAGGTCCACGCCCCACCAGGTCGCCTCGCCGACGCCCTCGGGCACGGGCAGTTCGCCGTTCGCCGTGACCTCCTCGCGCACGAGCGTCGCCAACCCGCCCTCGGGCAGCCGGACCGTGCCGGGGGCCTGCGCCGGGGGAGCGGGCGGCGGCTCGGCCGGGGGCGGCGTCGTCGGCGACGCGGGCGGGTTGGCCCCGCCGGGCAACCCCGCGAGGTCCACGCCGCGCCCGCCGTTCAGGCTGTCGCCGAGCGGGTGCGGCACGACCGGGTCACCCGGTACGGCGACACCCGCCACGACCTCGGGCGCGGGGGTGGACACCAGCGCGAGACCGGCGAGCAGGCACGCCACCACCGCGCCGGTCAGGAACGCCCTCACGCGACCGGACCTCTCACGACCGGGCCCGTCACGACCGGGCGGCCACCAGGCGTCGCCGCACGATCCAGCCGAGCAGCCCGCCGGCGATCAGCACGCCGCCGCCGAACGCGACCAGCGCGCCGGTGTTCAACTCGGTGGTGAACGCGGCCTTGGCCGTCACGCCGCCGCCCTCGGACCCGGCGTGGATGGTGATCGGCACGACGGGCCGGTCCGGCTTGTTCGCCAACGCGAGCGCAAGCGTTTGCCCCGCTTCGACCTTCCCACAGGCCTTGGGGGGCGCGTTCGGGTCGAAGAACTCCTGGTAGCCCTTGGCCGCGGCCACCTCGACCACGCAGACCTCCTGCGGGGTGCGCAGGTCGGGCACGGTCGCGGTGCCGTCCTCGCCCGTCTGGAGGACCAGCGGCTTGCCGTCCGGGCCGGTCACGCCCGCGTCGTCCTGCTTGAGCGCGGGGGACGTGCCGTCGGCGGCGGTGATCCGCACGGCGGTGCCCGCGATCGCCTTGCCGGTCTCGGCGTCGGTCTTGGCGACCTTCACCGCGCCGGGCGCGGTCTTGGCCTTGGTCGAGGCCTGCGCGGTCAGCTTCTTCTCGCCGCCGGTGGTGACGATGCGCTGCATGTTCTCCCGGCCGGCCGGGATGTGGACCTTCGGCTTGTCCGCCGGGCTGTCCAGCTTGACCACCACGGACGGGTTGGGGCCGGTCGGCACGACGTTCACGGTCAGGGGACCACCGTCGAGCGCGGTCTTCAACTCGGCGGTCGCCAGCCCGTTCTCCAACGTGGCGTCGACCACCTCGACCGTCACCGGGACGCCGCCGACCATCGCGCCGTCGGGCTTGGACACGTCGACCTTCCAGGCGTCGGGCGTGCCGATCACCTGCTCCTCGGCGGGCGCGGTGACCTGGGCCGTCCACGGGCCGCGGTTGGTCTCGGCGTCCTTGCGCATCCGGTCCGCGGTCTCGCGGGCGCTCTGCGGCAGGTTGTCGTAGTGGAAGGCCTCGTTGTAGGCGATGGTGCGGTAGTCGCTGGTCGGGCTGAGCGACAGGCCGCCGTGCTCGAACGAGGTCCACGAGTGCAGGAGGTGCGCCAGCGCCGCCGACTCGTCCGGCGAGTTGGTGGTCGAGTAGCGCAGGAGCAGGTAGGAGATGTTGGCCGCGACCTCCGGGGCGAGCGGGACGCCCGCCTTGGTCTTCAGCTCGTCACCCTCCTGGTACTCCACGCTGCTGTCCGGCGCGAGGTAGGAGTAGGAGACGCACCACACCTGCTTGCCCTGCCAGATGTAGGAGCCGAGCCAGTCGGTGGTGCCGGGCTTGCCCGCGTACCCCTGGGCCGGTGTGTGGTGGCCGATACCCTCCTGGACCTGCGCGCCCGACGTTCCGGGCACGGCGAGCAAGGCCACACCGGCCGCGAGCACCGCGCCGGTGAGTCGTCTCCACCCCATGTCTGAACCTGGCCCCTTCGGGTGCGTCGTCCGGCGTACTTGTGCCGGAGTGAGCCTTACGTCTCGTTGGTTTGACGGACAAGCCGCCAGCGGGGTGGGACGGCGACTACGCTCCGCAGCGTGGGCTGTGGATTCGAGATCGACAGCCCGGGTAAAGTCGCTTTTACCGACGGGAACCGATCGACTCGTGTGGTCGTTGAACCCCGTGACGGCGTCGAAACGCCACAGGAGGACGAGGTGCGTACCACCAGCAACCCCGCGTTCCGCAACCTGCCGACCGGCGGCGGTTACGGGAGCTACGCAGGCTTCGGCCAGCAACAGCAGTACGGCACCGAGCCGTACGGCTACCAGGCGCCGCCGACCACCGGCGAGCGCCCCATCACGATCGACGACGTGGTCACCAAGACCGCGATCACCCTGGCCACCACCCTGGTCGTCGGCCTGGTCGCGGCCTGGCTGGTGCTGACCAAGGTCGTCGGCCCCTACGCCCTGGTCATCCCGGGCCTGCTCGTGGGCCTCGTGGTGTCCCTGGTCATCATCTTCAAGCGCACCCCGAGCGCGCCGCTGGTCATGACCTACGCGGTGGCGGAGGGTGTGTTCCTCGGCGCCCTCACCGGCGTGTTCGAGGCGTTCTTCCCCGGCATCGCGTGGCAGGCGATCCTCGGCACGTTCGGCGTGTTCGGCGCGATGCTCGTGGTCTACAAGACCGGTGCGATCCGCGTCACCCCGCGCCTGACCAAGTGGATCATCGGCGCGACGGTCGGCGTGGTCGTGCTCATGCTCGGCAACCTGCTCCTCGGCCTGTTCGGCGTCAACTCGGGCCTGCGCGACGGCGGCACCCTGGCGATCGTCTTCAGCCTCGTGGTGATCGGCATCGCGGCGTTCAACTTCCTCCTCGACTTCGAGGCGGCGAACGAGATGATCCGCTCGGGCGTGCCGGCGAAGTGGGCCTGGTGGGCGGCGTTCGGCCTGATGACCACCCTGGTGTGGCTCTACCTGGAAATCCTCCGCCTGCTGTCCTACCTGCAGCGCGACTGACATCCAGTAGCAGAACGACGAAGGGCGCCCGGCTCCAGCCGGGCGCCCTTCGCCTTTCAAGGAAAGCAACACCCCCAGCCGCATGCTCAGCCGCGCGCAGCGCCGGCTCTTCGCCGCGCTCCGCGCGGCAGTGCATTCATGCACAAACCGAGGGCTTCGTGTCCCCCACCGTATGGCCTGCCCGAAGGGCTACCACACTTTGCCGGGGTCGGGCCAAAAAGTTTTGCGAGGAACGAGCAAAAGTTTTTCGACCGACCCCGGGAAAGTGTGGTTGGCTCCGCCAGGCCATGCGGTGGGGGACACGACGCCCGTCACCCCCATTGGCGGCCTCCAGGCCGCCCTTGTCTTGAGAGCGCGCCAGCGCGTCCGCTTGAGAGCGAAGCGTTCACCAGCGCGCAGCGCTCACGAGCGCGCAGCGCTCACCAGCGCGAAGCGCGTCTGAGCTTGCGAGCGCGGAGCGCGTTGCGTGAAGCGCACGAAAAGCGTAAAAGAGCCTCGCCGGCGGGCAGGCCGCCAAAGATGACACAAAAGCAAAAGAAAAAGCGGGGGCTTCTTGCTCGTGTCATCTCCGTATGGCCTGGCGGAGCCAACCACAGATTTCCGGGGTTGCCGCTAAAATTTTGCTCGTTCCTCACAAAATTTCGGCCGCAACCCCGAAAATCTGTGGTAGCCCTTCGGGCAGGCCATACGGAGATGACACAAGCAAGAAGCCCGAGTTGGGTCGTGCCGTGCGGCAGCCCCAAGAAGGCGCTGCGCGCCCTCTCTTGGCGTTGGTTTTAGTCGCGCCAGGTGGAGGCTCGGCGGTCCTCGGTGGGCATCTCCGAGCCGACCTTGATCAAGCAGGACATGCAGAGGGCGCCCTGTGTGTCCCGGATGAGCTTGTCCGGTGGCACCGAGTGCGTGCAGGCGGCTTCGAAGTAGGCCTCCGATGCCTGCACCGGTGAAAAGGCGTGGCACAGCGAGTCGTACCCGCTGTGCCACCACACGTACGTCATGGCCCCGACCTCCTACCAACAGGGACGGGTCGGGGCCGGAAGTGTGACGCGTGTCAGCTCAGGCGCTCGATGACCATCGCCATGCCCTGGCCGCCGCCGACGCACATGGTCTCCAGGCCGAACTGCTTGTCGTGGAACTGCAGCGAGTTGATCAGGGTCGTCGTGATCCGCGCGCCGGTCATGCCGAACGGGTGGCCGACCGCGATCGCGCCGCCGTTGACGTTCAGCTTGTCCAGGTCGATGCCCAGCTCCCGGTAGGACGGGATGACCTGCGCGGCGAACGCCTCGTTGATCTCCACCAGGTCGATGTCCCCGATCGACAGCCCGGCCAGTGCCAGGGCGCGCTTGGACGCCTCGACCGGGCCCAGGCCCATGATCTCGGGGGACAGGCCCGAGACACCCGTGGAGACGACCCGCGCCAGCGGCGTGATGCCCAGCTCACGGGCCTTCGTGTCGCTCATGATCACCAGCGCCGCCGCGCCGTCGTTCAACGGGCAGCAGTTGCCGGCCGTCACGCGGCCGTCGGGGCGGAAGACCGGCTTGAGGCCCGCGACACCCTCGTAGGTGACACCCGGTCGGGGACCGTCGTCGGTGGACACGACCGTGCCGTCCGGCAGGGTGATCGGGGTGATCTCGCGCGCCCAGAAGCCGTTGGCGATGGCCTTCTCCGCCAGGTTCTGCGACCGGACGCCGAAGTGGTCCATCTCCTCGCGGGACACGCCCTTGGCCAGGGCCAGGTTCTCGGCCGTCTGGCCCATCGAGATGTAGATGTCGGGCAGCTCGCCGCGGGTGCGCGGGTCCACCCACTCCGCCGCGCCGTTCTCCGCCACCGACTTCGTCCGGGCCTCGGCGTCGGCGAACACCGGGTTGTGGGTGCCCGGCCAGCTGTCCGACGAGCCGCGCGCGAACGACGACACGGTCTCCACGCCGGCGCTGATGAACACGTCACCCTCGCCCGCCTTGATGGCGTGCAGCGCCATGCGCGTGGTCTGCACGCTGGACGCGCAGTAGCGGGTCACGGTGGTGCCGGGCAGGTGGTCGAAGCCCGCGAGCACGGACACGACCCGGCCCATGTTGTAGCCCTGCTCGCCGCCGGGTAGGCCGCAGCCCAGCATCAGGTCGTCGATCTCGGTCGGGTCCAGCTGCGGCACCTTGGCCAGCGCCGCCTTGAGGACCTGCACGGTCAGGTCGTCCGCCCGGACGTCCTTGAGCGAACCCTTGCCCGCACGCCCGATGGGCGACCGGGCTGCGGAGACGATCACGGCCTCAGGCATTACGGAACTCCTTTGTTTCGCCGCAGAGATGCCTTGAAGCCTAGTTAACGCCTGTTCAGCCCGGCTACCACTCGTGACGCAGGACGCCGACCAGCGGGGCCAGCAGGATCGATGCAGCCGCCTCGTACCCCGCCGCGCTCGGGTGGAACCGGTCCCGGCTGAAGAAGTCGCCCCGCCGCGCCACGAACTCGCGCGCCAGCAGGTCGCCCATCGCCACCGGCACGCCGCCCGCCGCCAGCACCTCGCGCCGCTGCGCCCGCGCCAGCCGCAGGCTCCACTCGCGCGCCACCGACCGCAGCGGCTGCGCGATCGGCTGGATCGACCCCAGGTCCGGGCACGTCGCCACGACCACGCCGACCCCCGCCGCCCGCAGCCGCCGCACCTCGACGCCCAGGAGGGCGGCCGACACGGCGACCGGCATCCGGGTCGTCACGTCGTTCGCCCCGATCACCACCAGGCACAGCCGCGGCGGGTCGGCCACCACCCGGTCCACCTGGGCCGGCAGGTCGCGCGTGGTGGACCCGCTGATCGCGTAGGTCTCCAGCCGCACCGGCCGGTCCAACTCCTCCGCCAACCCGGTCGCCAGCAGCACCCCGGGCAGCTCGGCCGGGTCGTCCACCCCCAGCCCGGCGGCCATCGAGTCGCCCACTACGGCGAACCGCACCGGCTTCGCGTCGCCGCTCCCGTACACGCCGTCGGCGCGCGGCGGCGGCGCGTCCGGCACGCCGATGACCACCCGCGCCCGCCGCGACTGCCGCGTGAACAGGCCGTACGCCAGTCCTGTCACGCTACCCACCGCGCCCAGCACCACCGCCAGGAACCGCCACCACCGCACGGACACCACCCCCTGGGGACAATCGTCCACAAAGCCGCGCGGATTACCCGCCAAACGCCGCGGCTCGCGCGTCACCCGGCAGCGGTTACGCTGCGCAAGTCATCTCGCGTTGTGGGAAGGGACTAGCGGTGGAGTACGTCGAGAGCGTCGTGGACCTGGTCGGCAACACGCCGCTCGTGAAGCTGAACAAGGTCGCCGAGGGGCTCAAGCCGCTCGTCCTGGCCAAGGTCGAGTACCTGAACCCCGGCGGCAGCGTGAAGGACCGGATCGCCCTGCGCATGGTGGAGGCCGCCGAACGCTCCGGCGCGCTCAAGCCGGGCGGGACGATCGTCGAGCCCACGTCGGGCAACACCGGCGTCGGCCTCGCGCTGGTGGCCCAGCAGAAGGGCTACAAGTGCGTCTTCGTCTGCCCGGACAAGGTCAGCGTGGACAAGCGCAACGTGCTCAAGGCCTACGGCGCCGAGGTCGTGGTGTGCCCGACCGCGGTCGCGCCGGAGCACCCGGACTCCTACTACAACGTGTCCGACCGCCTGGTCCGCGAGATCCCCGGCGCCTGGAAGCCCAACCAGTACGCCAACCCGGAGAACCCGGCCAGCCACTACCACGGCACCGGCCCCGAGCTCTGGCGGCAGACCGAGGGCAGGATCACCCACTTCGTCGCCGGCGTCGGCACCGGCGGCACCATCTCGGGCACCGGCAAGTACCTCAAGGAGATCTCCGAGGGCCGCGTGAAGGTCGTCGGCGCGGACCCGGAGGGCTCGGTCTACTCCGGCGGCACCGGCCGGCCGTACCTGGTCGAGGGCGTCGGCGAGGACTTCTGGCCGGACGCGTACGACCGCAACGTGTGCGACGAGATCGTGGCGGTCTCGGACAAGGACTCCTTCGACCTCACCCGTCGCCTGGCCCGGGAAGAGGGCCTGCTGGTCGGCGGCTCGTGCGGCATGGCGGTCGCGGCGGCGCTGCGCGTCGCGGAGGGCCTGACCGAGGACGACGTGGTCGTGGTGCTCCTGCCCGACGGCGGTCGCGGCTACCTGTCCAGCGTGTTCAACGACAAGTGGATGGCGCAGTACGGCTTCCTGTCGCCCGACACGTCCGGCGCGACCGTCGGCGACGTGCTGCGGCGCAAGGACGGCACCATGCCCGACCTGGTGCACGGCCACCCGAACGAGACGGTCGCCGAGGCCGTGGCGATCATGCGCGAGTACGGCGTCTCCCAGATGCCCGTGGTCAACGCCGAGCCGCCGGTGATGGCGGCCGAGGTGGCGGGCGCGGTCAACGAGCGCGACCTGCTCGACGCCCTGTTCACCGGGAAGGCCCAGCTCACCGACCGCCTCGACGCGCACATGTCGGTGAAGCTGCCCACCATCGGGTCCGGCGAGTCGATCAGCGCCGCGATGCAGGCGTTGTCGGCCGCCGACGGCGCGCTGGTGCTCGACGACGGCAAGCCCGCCGGCGTGGTCACCCGGCAGGACATCCTGGGCTTCCTCGCCGGGCGATAGCAACGACACGTTCACCGGTTGCCGGTGGCCGACGCGGGCGCATCCGCTAGCGTTGGCCACCGACTCATACGCCTACGGCCCACGCCAAGGGGGTTGGAAACTCCGATGAACGCTCCTCAGCCGCCAGGGAACCAGCAATTCGGCGGTCAACACCAGCAGGAGCAGGGGCAGGGTGCCCAGCCCCCGAACGCCGACGCGACCCAGGTCGTGCCGAGCGGCGGCTCGTCCCCTGCGTTCCCGCCCCCGGAGGCCACCCAGGTGGTGCCCTCGTCCGGCCCGCAGCAGGCGGTGAACCCGGACGCCACGCAGGTCGTGCCGCCGAGCGCGACCCAGCAGCCGCCGTCGGCGTCGGGCGGTTTCCCGGCGCAGCAGCCGCCGGCGTCCGGCGGGTTCCCGGCCCAGCAGCCCAACCCGTACGGGCAGCCCCAGCAGCCGGCCCAGTACGGCCAGCCCCAGCAGCCGCCGGCCTACGGCCAGCCGCCGCAGTCCAACCCGTACGGCCAGCCCCAGGCGAACCCGTACGGCCAGCCGCCGCAGTCCAACCCCTACGGCCAGCCGCAGGCCAACCCGTACGGCCAGCCGCAGCAGGCGAACCCCTACGGCCAGCCCCAGCAGCAGGCGTGGGGCGCGCAGCCCGGCTACGGCCAGGCCGCCGCGTACGGCGCGCCGCCCACCGGCTACGCCGAGTGGGGCTCCCGCGCGGTCGGCGCGCTGATCGACTACGGCGCCCCCGGCCTCGTGGTCGGCATCCTGGTCGGCATCGGCTCCGCCACCGGCGACCCGACGCTGGCCTTCCTGCTCGCCGGCGTGGGCTACCTGGCGCTGCTCGGCTTCATGATCTACAACTCCTGGTACCTGGCGGGCACCACCGGCCAGTCGCTGGGCAAGAAGGTCGCGAAGATCAAGCTGCTCAAGGAAGAGACGATGCAGCCGATCGGCTTCGGCAACGCGTTCGTCCGCCACCTGTGCCACTTCGTCGACTCGCTGCCCTGCTACGCGGGCTGGTTCGCGCCGCTGTGGGAGGTCAAGAAGCAGACGTGGGCCGACAAGATCCTCGGCACCATCGTCGTGAACGCGCCCGACACCGGCATGCCCGGCGGCGGGTACCCGGGCCAGCAGTCCTACGGCCAGCCCCAGAACCCGTACGGCCAGCAGCAGCAGAACCCCTACGGTCAGCCGCAGCAGAACCCGTACGGCCAGCAGCCGCCGCAGCAGTGGTGAGCTAGCAGGTCCCTCGACACCGCCCGTTGGCCGATTAGGCCAGCGGGCGGTGTTTTTTCACCCGGTCGTACCCTTGTGACATGACGGACTTCGCCCCCTACGGTTTCGCGACCAGGGCAATCCACGCGGGCCAGGAACCGGACCCGACGACCGGCTCGGTCATCGTCCCGATCCACGCCACCTCCACCTACGCCCAGGACGGCGTCGGCGGCCTGCGCGGCGGCTTCGAGTACTCGCGGACCGGCAACCCCACCCGCGCGGCGCTCGAAGAGTGCATGGCGGCGCTGGAAGGCGGTCGCCACGGCCGCGCCTTCGCGTCCGGCATGGCCGCCACCGACACGGCGCTGCGCGCGATGTGCCGGCCGGGCGACCACGTCGTCATCCCGAACGACGCCTACGGCGGCACGTTCCGCCTGATCGACAAGGTGCTCAGCCAGTGGGGCGTCGAGCACACCCCCGTGCCGCTGTCCGACGTGGACGCGGTGCGCGCGGCGGTGCGCCCGAACACCAAGGTGATCTGGGTCGAGACGCCCACCAACCCGCTGCTCAACATCGCCGACATCGCCCTGCTCGCGCAGGTCGCGCACTCGGCGGGCGCGCGGCTGGTGGTGGACAACACCTTCGCCTCGCCCTACCTGCAGAGCCCGCTCGCGCTGGGCGCGGACGTGGTGCTGCACTCGACCACCAAGTACGTGGGCGGCCACTCCGACGTCGTCGGCGGCATCCTGGTGACCTCGGACGACGAGCTGGACGCGGCGTTCGGCTTCCTCCAGAACGGCGCGGGCGCGGTGCCCGGCCCGTTCGACGCGTGGCTGACGCTGCGCGGCATCAAGACGCTCGAAGTGCGCATGGAGAAGCACTCCGACAACGCCGAACTGGTCGTGCAGGCCCTCCTGCGCCACCCGCGCGTGACGTCCGTGCTCTACCCGGGCCTGCCCGAGCACCCCGGCCACGAGGTCGCGGCGAAGCAGATGAAGCGCTTCGGCGGCATGATCTCGTTCACCGTGGAGGGCGGCGAGGCGGCGGCGCTGGAGGTCTGCTCGCGCACCAAGCTGTTCACGCTGGCCGAGTCGCTGGGCGGCGTCGAGTCGCTGATCGAGCACCCGGGCAAGATGACCCACGCCAGCACCGCCGGCTCGATGCTGGAGGTGCCGGCCGACCTGGTCCGCGTGTCCGTGGGCATCGAGTCCGGCGAGGACCTGGTGACCGACCTGGTCACCGCCTTGGACGGTGTTTGATCGCGCCGCCTCCGGCGTCGCGGCGAGGCCGCCTGAAAGTCGGCTCATCCCGCCGCTCCTCCCGACGATCGAAGAGCGTGATCGTCGGGAGGAGCGGCGCGACAAGCCGACGCGGCCTCGCGTGCCTGATCAGGTGCCGTAGCGGGCGGCGGCGCGTTCCTTCGCCTTGGCGGCTTCCACCTCGCGGTCGCGCGGCGGGGCCTTGGTGACCAGGGATTCGAGCAGGACCCTGGTCGCCTCGGCCACCGCCTCGACCGCGGCGTCGAAGGCCTCCTGGTTCGCCGCGGACGGGCGGGTCGATCCGCTGACCTTGCGCACGTACTGGACGGCGGCGGCGTGGATCTCGTCCTCGGTGGCGGGCGGCTCGAAGTTGTGCAGCACCCGGATGTTCCGACACATGCGTCCACTATCGCGGAAATCCGGTTGGCCCCGCATGGTTGTCTGGGCACGTGCCCGAGCCCAACCGCCCGTTCCGCTGGGACCTGGTGCGTCCCGACCACCTCGGGTCGCTGCCCGCCGACCCGCCCGACCTCTGGTACGTGGACGACCTGGTCGAGTGCGCGGGCCAGGTCCTCGCGCGCTGCGCCGACAGCGACCTGTACTTCGTCGGCCGGTCCGCGGACAGCGTGTTCGACCTGCTCAGCGGGGCCCTGGAGCACACGTCGTGGCGCGACCGCCTGCACCAGGTGCCGCTGTCGGTGTACGGCTCCTACCGGGTCTCCGGCGACGAACTGCCCCAGCTGCGCGCGAACCTCACCGCGCTGGGCGTCTCACCGCACGCCCTGGCCACCGGCCGGCCGACCGCGTTCGTCGACCTGGTCTGCGAGGGCAGCACGTACACGAACCTCTACCACCTGCTGCGCGACTGGATCGAGGGCGACCGGGTCGCCTGGGACGTCGTGCGCCGCCGCCTGCGGTTCATCGGCATCACCCGCCGCGACAAGACCAGCCCGAAGACGTGGCGCTGGCACCAGCACGCGCCCTGGACCGCCGAGCTGCCCGCGAGCGCGATCCGCAACGTGTCCCTGGACTGGGGCGTGTGGGGCTGGTTCGGCAACTCCCAACCCAAGCTGACCAGGTCGTTCAAGTCCACGCTGTGGTCCGACGAGTCGGTCGCCCAGCCCCGTCACGACGAGCGGACCCGTGTCGCGCTCGCCGAAGCGCTGGCCGTGGTGGAGGCCGGACGGCAGCGTCGAGCACAACTGGCGGCCGTGCTGTGCGAGGAACCGGCGATCCGCGAACCATGGCTGCGGACGCTGGTGAACGAACTCAAGGCTTGACCCGTGAGGCCGCCGTCGGCTTGTCGGGTCGCCTTTGTCGACGATCGCGCTTTTTGATCGGCGGGAAAGGCGGCGTGACGAGCCGACTTCTGGGCGGCCGAGCCGCGCGCCGGAGGCGCGCCATTGAACACAGCGTTCAGGGCTTGACGTCGTACCGGGCGTTCTCGACCTTCGGCACCGCCGGCAGGTCGTGCCCGTCCACGCAGCCGCCCTCGTAGCGAACGACGCCGTCGTGCTCGACGAACCGGCCCGTCTCGGCGCAGCCCGCGTGCGCCACGGTGAAGAACGCCGCACCGGTCAGCGCCACGGCCGTGGCCACCGCGCCGACGAGCGGCAGCACCGCGGTGACGCGTCCCGCGAGTGCCATGCCACCTCCCCAGGTGAAATCCGTGCAAACCCCCGCACCGAGGGTACCGGTCCGGCGGCGTCCCGAGTGCCCCTCTCAGGGTTCCCACAGGAAAGGGCCGGCCCGCTGGTGGCGGACCGGCCCTTCACGCGCGATTCGTCAGAGGTTGCCCCGACGCTCCTGCTCGCGCTCGATGGCCTCGAACAGGGCCTTGAAGTTGCCCTTGCCGAAGCCGAGCGAGCCGTGGCGCTCGATCAGCTCGTAGAAGACGGTCGGCCGGTCGCCGATCGGCTTCGTGAAGATCTGCAGCAGGTAGCCGTCCTCGTCGCGGTCGACCAGGATGCGGTGCTCCTTGAGCACCTCGATCGGCACGCGCACCTCGCCGATGCGGGCCCGGAGCTCCGGGTCGTCGTAGTACGAGTCCGGGGTCTCCAGGAACTCGACGCCGGCCGCGCGCATGGCGGTCAGCGTGGCGACGATGTCGTTGGTGGCGAGCGCGATGTGCTGCACGCCCGCGCCCGAGTAGAACTCCAGGTACTCGTCGATCTGCGACTTGCGCTTGGCGATCGCCGGCTCGTTCAGCGGGAACTTCACCCGGTGGTTGCCGTTGGACACCACCTTGCTCATGAGCGCCGAGTAGTCGGTGGCGATGTCGTCGCCGATGAACTCCGCCATGTTCACGAAGCCCATGACGCGGTTGTACCACTCGACCCAGTAGTCCATCTTGCCGAGTTCGACGTTGCCCACGCAGTGGTCCACCGCCTGGAACAGCCGCTTCGGCGCGCCCTCGGGTCGGACGACGGTGCTCTCCTTGGCCACGTAGCCCGGCAGGTACGGACCGGTGTAGCGGGACCGGTCGACCAGCGTGTGGCGGGTCTCGCCGTAGGTCGCGATGGCGGCGATGCGCACCACGCCGTGCTCGTCCTCGATGTCGTGGGGCTCTTCAAGGACCGTGGCGCCCTGGCTGCGGGCGTGTTCGACGCACTTGTCGACGTCGGCGACCTCCAGTGCGAGGTCCACGACACCGTCACCGTGCTTGCGGTGGTGGTCGAGCAGCGGGCTGTCCGGCTGGACCCCGCCCTTGATCACGAACCGCGCCGAACCGGACTTGAGCACGAAGGACTTGTGGTCCCGCTGCCCCGTCTCGGGCCCGGCGTACGCGACGAGCTGCATCCCGAAGGCGACCTGGTAGAACCACGCGGTCTGGGTCGCGTTGCCGACCACGAAGACCACGGCGTCCATGGAGCGCACGGGGAACGGATCGCGCGTCCCGTCGTAGTCGACCAGACCCACGAGTTGGCGGAGCTGGTCGTAGCTCACGTCGTCAAGCTGCTGCGTCATGCCTCACAGCATGTGCGGCGCTGGGCAGGGTGAGCAACAGTCTCGTTTTTCGCTGTGCAAGTTGTACTGTGGATTATGGTTTCCGACGGGCAAGCTGAACACTCTGACCAGGCCGTGGACGCGTTGGACGCGCGCCTGCTGCTGCTGCTCACCGACGAGCCGAGACTGGGGGTGCTGGAGTGCTCCCGGCGGCTGGGCGTCGCGCGGGGGACGGTGCAGGCGCGGCTGGACAGGTTGGTCGCGCGCGGGGTGCTGACGGGGTTCCCGCCGGCGCTGGACCTGGCCGCGATGGGGTACGGGCTGACGGCGTTCGCGGTCCTGGAGATCGAACAGGGCCGGCGGCAACAGGTGTCGGACGGGCTGGCGGCGATCAACGAGGTGTGCGAGGTGCACGCGACCACCGGACAGGGTGATCTTTTCGTCCGGATGGTGGCGCGGTCGAACGCCGACCTGCAACGGGTGATCGACGAGGTGGTGGACGTGCCGGGGGTGCAGCGGTTGTCGACGTCGATCGCGCTGTCCACGCCCGTGCCGCCACGGGTCCGGCCGTTGCTGGAGCGGGTGCTGTAGGCGCCGGACCCGCGCCGCCGTCACCTCGAAGCCCCACCACCGGCTCGCCCCCCGCCGCCGGCTCGCCCCCCCACCACCGGCTCGCACCGCCGCCGGCTCCCATCCCCGCACAGCAAGAGGGGCGGCCACCTCGCCTCGGTGGCCGCCCCTGGCTGTGTCCGTGGGATCAGGCCGCGTACGGCACCGCCTTGATCAGCGTCACCTTCATGGTGCTGCCGTTGGGCAGCTCGTACTCCCGCGTCTCGCCTTCCTTGGCGCCGTTGAGCGCCTTGCCCAGCGGCGAGGACGGGGAGTAGACCTCCAGGGAGCCGTGGGCGCCTTCCTCGCGCGTGGCCAGCAGGAAGTCCTCGGTCTCGTCGTCGCCTTCGTAACGCACGGTGAGGACCATGCCGGGGGCGGCCACACCGGAGACGGTGGGCGCCTCGCCGACCTTCGCGACGCGCAGCAGCTCCTGGAGCTGCCGGATGCGGGCCTCCTGCTTGCCCTGCTCCTCGCGGGCGGCGTGGTAGCCGCCGTTCTCGCGGAGGTCGCCCTCCTCGCGGCGCGCGTTGATCTCCGCGGCGATGACCGGGCGATTCTCGATCATCTCGTCCAGCTCAGCCTTGAGCCGGTCGTAGGCCTCCTGGGTCAGCCAGGTCACCTCAGTGTCGCTCACGGTCACCAACTCCTCGTCTTGCTCCGGCCCACGGCGTGGGCTGGCAGTTCCCGGACGCACGCGCCCGGAACGGAAAAACACGGCCCGCGTCGGGGCCGTGCTGAAAGGCCAGAGTAACACGCCTACAACGTTCAGCGACGGTGTTTTGTTCCGGATCGGGCCGCTAAACCCGCAGATCACCCGCTTGGCCGCTACCTCGTGGACAGGTAGGGCGGAACCTGGTAGGAGCAGCCGAACACCTCGCCGGTCGTCGCTTCTTTCGACGTCCGGAGCACCGTCGTGGGATAGACCCGGGTGTCACCCGGCGGGACGAGCACCTCGCGCCGCCCGGCCTCGTCGCCGTCCTCGGACCGCGCTCGGACGATGCACACGACGGCCTGCTCGGGCGTCTCCCGAACCACCTCGAACGTGATCTCCACCGACCCGGCGTCCAGCACCCGGAACGCGGTCTGCTTCGCCTCGACCGGCTTGGTCCCGAGGTTGCGGTACCCGACCCAGGCCACCACGGCCCCGACCAGCACGGCGACCACGGGCAGTGACCAACGGGCCCACGTCGGCAGGGTGCGGCGGGGTTTGCCGTACCGGCCTTCCGGGAGTGCCACCTGCCGAACCTTTCCTGCCCGTGGGGAACAATGGTCCGCGACCACCGCGTTGAGTGTCGCAGGGGCCGGGGCGGCCCCGTCCGGCAGGGCCCGAGGGAGGACCACCACCGTCATGGTTGAGAAGCTGCGCCTGATGGCGGTGCACGCGCACCCCGACGACGAGTCGAGCAAGGGTGCCGCGACGATGGCGCGCTACGTCGCCGAGGGGCACGAGGTCATGGTGGTGACCTGCACCGGTGGCGAGGCGGGGAGCATCCTGAACCCCAAGCTCGCCGACCGGCCGGACGTCCTGGAGAACATGGGCGAGGTCCGCCGCGCGGAGATGGCGCGCGCCGCCGAGATCCTCGGCGTCCAGCACCGCTGGCTGGGCTTCGTCGACTCCGGCCTGCCCGAGGGCGACCCGCTGCCGCCGCTGCCGGAGGGCTGCTTCGCCCTGACGCCGCTGGAGGAGTCCGTCCCGCCGCTGGTGGCGGTCATCCGCGAGTTCCGCCCGCACGTGATCGTCACCTACGACGAGAACGGCGGCTACCCGCACCCCGACCACATCCGCTGCCACGAGGTGTCCGTCGCGGCCTGGGACGCGGCCGGCGACCCGGACAGGTACCCCGAGGCCGGCGAGCCGTGGCAGCCGCTGAAGCTGTACTACTCGCACGGCTTCTCCCGCGCCAAGCTGCTCGCCTTCCACGAGGCGCTGATCGAGCAGGGCCAGGAGTCCCCGTACGCGGAGTGGCTGGCCGGCTGGGACGCCGACCGGCCCGACGTGATCGAACGCGTCACCACCCGCGTCGAGTGCGCCGAGTACTTCCCGGTCCGCGACGAGGCCCTCAAGGCCCACGCGACCCAGATCGACCCCGACAGCCGCTGGTTCGCCGTGCCGCTGGAGATGCAGCGCGCCGTGTGGCCCACCGAGGAGTACGAACTGGCGCGCTCGCTGGTCGACAGCACGTTGCCCGAGGACGACCTGTTCGCGGGCGTGAGGGAAAAGGTGACGGCGTGAACCCGGTCCCCTGGGACCAGACGACGGCGATGGTGCTGGTGCAGCCCTCGACCACCAAGGACCCCGGCGGTCAGCAAGAGGACTTCGGCAAGTCCTCCCCGCTGGGCCTGCTGATCCTGGTGCTGTTCTTCATCGCGGTGTTCTTCCTGGTCCGTTCGATGAACAAGCACCTGCGCAAGCTGCCGGCGTCCTTCGACCCGCCCGGGGACGCCTCCCCGGCGGACGCGCCGAAGAAGGCCGAGAAGGACGACTAGGGACCGGAGCGGCCCGACGGGGCGGACCACCCGAGCCGCGGCTCAGCGCGGGTACCACACCCGCCGGGCCGGGACGGACACCAGGTCGCGCTCCGGCCAGCGCACCGCCGTCAACGCCCCGCCGAACGCGCACCCCGTGTCCAGGCACAGGGTCCTGTTGACCCACACCGGTTCCTCGACCGGCGTGTGTCCATACAGGACGGTCGCGGTGCCGCTGTACTCCTCGAACCACGGGTGCCGCACCGGGAACCCGCGCGCGTCGAGCGCCCCCGTGCTCTGCCCCCACACGGCCAGCGCGCGGGACTTGGCCGACTCGACCCCGTGGTAGCGCTCGGGCAGGCCCGCGTGCGCCACGACCAGGTCGCCGCCGTCCAGGACGTAGTGCGGCACCAGCGCGTCGAGGAACTCCAGCACCTCCGCGCGGAACTCCGCGCTCTCCCGCGCGAGCTGCGCCAGCGACTTCTCCAGGCCGTGCACGACCGTCACGTCCCGGCCCCGCAACGCCCGCGCCAGCTTGTCGTCGTGGTTGCCGCGCACGCACAGGGCCGCGCCCTCCCGCACCATGCCCATCACCAGCCGCAGCACGCCGGGCGTGTCCGGCCCGCGGTCCACCAGGTCGCCGACGAACACCGCCGTCCGGCCGTCGGGGTGGGCGGCCCCGTCGTCGGCGACCTCGTAGCCCAGCTCCCGCAGGAGGTGCACCAGCTCGACGCGGCAGCCGTGGACGTCCCCCACCACGTCGAACGGGCCGGTCAGGTGCCGCAGGTCGTGGGGTAGGCGCTCGGTGGTCTCCACCTGCCCAGTGTGATCGAACCGGTCCGCGCGCCGCGTGGGAATTACTGTGGACGCATGACGAACCGGCTCGCGTCCTCGACCAGCCCGTACCTGCTCCAGCACGCCGAGAACCCGGTGGACTGGCACGAGTGGTCGCCGGAGGCGTTCGCGGAGGCGCGCGAGCGGGACGTGCCGGTGCTGCTGTCGGTCGGGTACGCGGCCTGCCACTGGTGCCACGTGATGGCCCACGAGTCGTTCGAGGACGAGGTCACCGCCGAGTACATGAACGCGCACTTCGTCAACGTCAAGGTGGACCGCGAGGAGCGCCCCGACGTGGACGCGGTCTACATGGCGGTGACGCAGGCGCTCAGCGGGCACGGCGGGTGGCCGATGACCGTCTTCCTGACCCCGGACGGGGAGCCGTTCTACGCCGGCACCTACTACCCGCCCGCGCCGGGGCGCGGCATGCCGTCGTTCCGGCAGGTGCTGGAGGCGATCGACCACGCGTGGCGCGAGCAGGGCGCGGAGGTGCGCGAGTCGGCGGCGAGCATCGTGTCCCAGTTGGCGTTCAAACCCCTTCCGCAGTCCACTGTGGACTCCGAGGTGCTGTCCGGCGCGGTGGTGTCGCTGCTCGGGCACTTCGACCGGGCGAACGGCGGGTTCGGCGGCGCGCCGAAGTTCCCGCCGTCGATGGTGCTGGAGTTCCTGCTGCGCCACCACGAGCGGACCGGGTCGGTGGAGGCGTTGTCCATGGCGCGGGCGACGTGCGACGCGATGGCCGCGGGCGGGTTGTACGACCAGTTGGCGGGCGGGTTCGCCCGGTACAGCGTGGACGCCGAGTGGGTCGTGCCGCACTTCGAGAAGATGTTGTACGACAACGCTTTGCTGCTGCGCGTCTACACCCACCTGAGCCGGCGCGACCCGTCGCCGCGGTACGCGCGGGTGGTGCGCGAGACCGCCGAGTTCCTGCTGCGCACCCTGGCCACGCCGGAGGGCGGGTTCGCCGCGTCGCTGGACGCCGACACCGAGGGCGTCGAGGGCCTGACCTACGTGTGGACGCCCGCGCAGCTCGCCGAGGTGCTCGGGCCGGTCGAGGGCGCGCGGGCCGCCGTGCTGTACGGCGTGACCGAGGAGGGGACGTTCGAGCACGGCGCGTCCACGCTGCGGATGCTCGGCGACCCGGTGCCGGAGATCGCCGCCGCGCTGCTGGAGGCGCGGGAGCGGCGTCCGCAGCCGGGCCTGGACGACAAGGTCGTGACGGCGTGGAACGGGCTCGCGATCACCGCGCTGGCCGAGGCGGGCTCGGTGTTCGGCGAGCCGCGCTGGGTCGAGGCGGCGGTGCGGGCGGCGTCGTTGCTGCTGGACCTGCACGTGGTCGACGGGCGGTTGCTGCGGACGTCCCGGGGTGGTGTGGCGGGCACGGCGGCGGGCGTGCTGGAGGACTACGGCTGCTTCGCCGACGGCCTGCTGGCGCTGCACCAGGCGACCGGGGAGGCGCGGTGGCTGACCGCCGCGTGCTCGTTGCTGGACTCGGCGCTGGCGCGGTTCGCGGGGTCGGAGCCGGGCGTCTACTACGACACCGCGGACGACGCCGAGGCGTTGGTGCAGCGACCGTCGGACCCGTCGGACAACGCGAGCCCGTCCGGGGCGTCGTCGTTGGCGTCGGCGCTGGTCACGGCGTCGGTGCTGGGTGCGCCCCGGGCGGCGGAGTACCGGGCGGCGGCCGAGGCGGCGGTGGCGCGGGCCGGGTTGCTGGCGGCGCGGGAGCCGAGGTTCGCGGGGCACTGGCTGTCCGTGGCGGAGGCGTTGGAGCACGGGCCGGTGCAGGTGGCGGTCGTCGGCGGTGACCCGGCGCTGGTGGCGACGGCGTGGCGCGGCGTGCACGGCGGCGGCGTGGTGGTCGCGGGCGACCCGGACTCCGCGCCGTTGCTGGCGGACCGGCCGTTGGTCGACGGCGGCCCGGCGGCCTACGTGTGCCGCGGCTACGTCTGCGACCGCCCCGTCACCACCGTTGACGACCTGGCCGCGGCCCTTCACCGGTAGGGCTTCACCGGTAGCGAACCACCGTTGTGTTGGCCCGTTACCGGCGTAGCGTCGATTGCACTGTAATCGTGTAATCAAGGTGGTGCGTGATGCGACGAGGTTGGGGTTCGCGCTGGCAGCAGACCGAGCAGCCGCCGGCGGACGACGCGGCGGCCTGGTTCGCGGGACGGCTCCCGGACGGCTGGTTCACCGAGGCGCCGACCGTGACGGTGGACCGCGAGGAGATCCTGGTGGTGGGCACGCTCCCGCCGCTGACCGGCGAGTTCGCCGACGAGGCCGAGCGGGCGGCGGCGGAGTCGGGCCGGATCAGCCGGTTCCGCGAGCAGACCCGCGAGGAACGCATCGAGATCGCCCGCCAGGCCGAGCACCGCTACCGCCGCAAGGTGGCGTGGGGCGCGCGGCTGGGCGGGACGGAGGAGCTGTTCACGACCCTGTCCGTGCCGGTGATGACCCGGCTGCGCCAGCCGGAACGGCAGGTCCTGGACACCCTGGTGGCGGCGGGCGTGGCCCGGTCCCGGTCGGAAGCCCTGGCCTGGGCGGTCCGCCTCGTCGGGCAGCACGCGGACACGTGGCTGACCGAGTTGCGCGAGGCGATGTCCCGCGTGGACGACCTGCGCGCCCAGGGGCCGGACCTGGCGTGACGCCGCGGTGCGCCCGGTCGCCGGCGGAAGTGTGCCGACTGGAGTCCGTGCCGGGCGCGGACCGGCGCCGCCGGAGGCGGAGTGGCCCGCGCCCGACCGCTACGAGTAGATCGCGAACCAGATCGCGATGTAGTGGCAGAGCGCCGCCAGCACCGTCGCCGCGTGGAAGAACTCGTGGTAGCCGAAGACGTTCGGCCACGGGTTGGGCCAGCGCGACGCGTAGAAGACCGCGCCGACCGTGTAGAGGAGGCCGCCGGCCAGCAGCAGGACCAGCGCGGCCACGCCCACGTGGTGCAGGAGGTCCGGCAGGACGAAGACCGCCACCCAGCCCAGGGCGATGTAGATCGGGACGCCCAGCCAGCGCGGCGCGTGCGGCCAGGCCAGCTTCAGGGTCACGCCGCCCAGCGCGCCCAGCCACACGACGGCCAGCACGACGTTGCCCGTCGCCGGTTCCATCGCCAGCAGGGCGAACGGCGTGTACGTGCCCGCGATGAACACGAAGATCATCGAGTGGTCGAGGCGCTTCATCCACGTCCGCGCCTTCACGCTGGTCCAGTTGACCCGGTGGTACAGGGCGCTCACGCCGAACAGGCCGACGACGGTCGCGCCGTAGACGGAGGTCGCCAGCGCCGCCTTCGCGGAGACGGTGGCGGCGGCCAGGGCGATCAGGGTGGCGCCCGTCGCGACGGACACCACGAAGGACCAGAAGTGCAGCCAACCGCGCAGGCGCGGGCGCAGTGCCGGTGCCGGCGGCTCGGGGATCGTCGACGTCGTCACCCGCCCGAGGTTACGGGACCGTAGGGGGGCAGGCCGGCGGGCGACGGCGTGACCGCCCCCACCCGGCGTACGCTCTTCCAGCGTGGGTCTTCGCGAACGGGTCAAGAACGTCCTCCTCAAGGGTTACGAGTACCGGCTCAACCGGTGGCTGGACGGGAAGCAACGGCCCCGGCACGTCGGAGTCGTCCTCGACGGGAACCGGCGCTGGGCGAAGGAGGCCGGCTTCACCGACGTCGTCCACGGCCACCGCGTCGGCGCGCGCAAGATCCTCGAACTGCTCAACTGGTGCCGCGAGGCCGAGGTCGAGGTGGTGACCCTGTGGATGCTGTCCACGGACAACCTCAACCGGCCGATCGAGGAGCTCGGGCCGCTGCTGGACATCATCGGCGACATCGTGGACGAGATCGCCGAGCCCGGTAACCCGTGGCGCGTCCGGCACGTCGGCGCCCTGGACCTGCTGCCCACCGAGACCGCGGCACGCCTGTCCGCCGCGTCCCTGCGCACCCGCGACCGCACCGGCCTGGAGGTCAACGTCGCGGTCGGGTACGGCGGGCGGCAGGAGATCGCGGACGCGGTGCGCAAGCTGCTGCAGAAGCACGCCGAGTCGGGCGGGACGATCGAGGAGCTGGCGGAGGTCCTGGACGTGGACCACATCGCGGAGCACCTCTACACCTCCGGGCAGCCGGACCCGGACCTGCTGATCCGGACGTCGGGGGAGCAGCGGCTGTCGGGGTTCATGCTGTGGCAGTCGGCGCACTCGGAGTTCTGGTTCTGCGAGGCCTACTGGCCGGAGTTCCGCCGCACGGACTTCCTGCGCGCGCTCCGCGACTACGCCCTGCGCCACCGCCGCTTCGGCGGCTGAACGCGAAAGGGGGCGTCCCGTGGGACGCCCCCTCGAACTCTCGGCTGGATCAGCCGTTCTCGCCGTAGAAGTTGGCGTCGTCGCCGTCGACGACGCCGCCGGCGGCGCAGTTGTCGATGAAGTACGGCGAGTTGATCGGCACCGCGGCGCCGAGGACGCCCACGTTGTTGCCGCACACACCGGCCACGACGTTCAGGTTGTTGCCGTTGACCGCGGACAGCAACCCGCCGTTGTTGAACTGGGGACCGCTGTTGCCGCCCTCCTCCCAGCCGCCGGGGACTCCGGTGGTGGCGAACGCGGGCGAACCCAGCAGCATGAAGCCGGCCGCGATGCCGGCGATGGCGCTTGCCTTCTTCAGCACGTCAGGTCTCCTTAGGTAATGGTCCGAATGGGCGAAAGCTATCGAAGATCTCGCCCGGTGGCGCGCTCGATAACACCATCGTGTGAAGAGGTGCGTGGCGCGCTCGCGAGTTGTCGAGAAACACCAGGGGCGCCACCGGAATGGGTACCGGTCAGCGCCCCTGGCGGGTTCGGTGCGATGACTGTCAGTCGCCGTCGTTCTCGCCGTAGAAGTTCACGTCGTCGCCGTCGACGATGCCGCCGGCGGCGCAGTTGTCGATGAAGTACGGCGAGTTGATCGGCACCGCGGCACCGAGGACACCCACGTTGTTACCGCACACGCCCACGACCGCGTTGACGTTGTTGCCGTTCAAAGCGCTCACGAGCGGGGCGCTGTTCCACTGGAAGCCTTCGCCGGCGGCGAACGCGGGGGAACCGAGCATCAAGAGGCCCGCCGCGACGCCGACGACAGCGCCTGCCTTCTTCAGCACTTGAATCTCCTTCGTGTCGGGATTTCCCCCGAACCTTCCGGAGTCTTCGGGGATCTCCGGACGCTGGGGTCCTCAAGGTGAAAAGTTACGCGAACAACAGTCCGTCCGAGTGCTGGCGACACCATCGTGTGACGCGGCTTCGTGATCTATCGCCTGTTCCGGTTATTTCCGGCGCGGCTGATCGGTCACGAACGGTCGATCGTGGTAAAACCCGACGATCAGTGGTGGTCCCAGTGGTGGTCGCCGTGGTGGTGGTGGTGGTGGTCCCCGTCCTCCACCTCGATCTCGGCCTCGGTGTTCTCGCAGTTGTAGCTGTCGATCGGCACGACCGGGATCTCGACGTTGACGAGCTGGACGACCTCGATGTTGCAGACGTTGATCTGGTCGAGGATCTCCGAGTCGTCGATGTTCACCAGACCCACCTGGTCGGTGTGGTCGATGTCGTCGATGTCGCGGGCGCTGCCGACCACGCGGTCGACGTCGTCGGAACCCGGCTCACCCGCGAACGCGGGGGAAGCCATGAGCAGCATTCCGGCGGTGATCGCGGCGAGAGCGCCAACCTTCTTCAGCATGCAACTACTCCCTAGGTGTTTTATCGTTCCGACGACGGACACGTCGTGGATGGTGGTGATGCGCAGATGGCCGAACGGGTCGGAAAGGGCGGGGCACGAAGCTCGCCGCCGCCACCCCTTCCGACGCGCGTGCGACGCTACGAATGGTCCCGCGTCGAGGAGATCAGTCCTCGACCTCGACCTCGACCTCGGTGTTGTCGCAGTTGTAGCTGCTGATCGGAACGATCGGCAGCTCGACGTTGACGAGCTGGACGACCTCGATGTTGCAGACGTTGAGCTGCTCGACGATGTCGGTTTCCTCGAGGTTCACCAGACCGACCTGCTCGGTCACGTCGATGTCGTCGTCCGCGAACGCCGGGGAGCCGATGGCCAACAGAGCCGCCGTGATCGCGGTCGCCGCCGCTGCCTTCTTGAACACGCGAATTCTCCTTGAGGTGTAACGTCCGAAGAGTTCGGAAGCACGCGGGAGATGTTGTGGTGCGGCTTCCGGGTGTGGACCTTACCCATGTGTGTCTCGCCGGAGCCACCAACGCCATACTTTTGAGCGAATCTTGGACGCTGTTTCGCTCTATCGCGTGAATTCCGCGGAATACCGGTTTTGAGCCGGTCGGCGGTCGTTGTTCCTGGTTGACGTAGGCTCCCGCACCTATGGACGCCGGAGAGCTGGTGCGGGAGTACCTCCTGCTCGGGCTGCGCCTCGACCGGCTCCACCCGGGTCTGGTCGACTCCTACACGGGCGACCGGGCCCTGCGCCGGGCCGTGGCCGACGAGCCGCGCCCGCACCCCGCCACGCTCGCCGGGCACGCGGCCCTGCTGCGCCGCGAGCTGCCCGGCACCGACCTCGCGCCGGACCGCAAGCGCTTCCTCGACGCCCACCTGACCGCCGTCGAGTGCACCGCCCGCAAGCTCGCCGGCGTGCGGGTGCCGTTCGTGGAGGAGGTCCGCGCCTACTTCCAGGTCGAGGTCCGCCCCGGCGACGAGGACACCTACCGCCGCGCCCACGCCCTGCTGGACGAGGCCCTGCCCGGCGGCGGGTCCCTGGCCGGGCGGCTGGCCGACCACCGCGCCGCCGACGAGGTTCCGCCGCGCCGGCTCAAGGGCGCGGTGCACGCCCTGTCCAGCGCCCTGCGCGACCTGGTCCGCGAGCGGTTCGCGCTGCCGCCGCGGGAGGTCGTCGAGTACGAGGTCGTCGGCGACAAGCCGTGGAGCGGGTTCAACTACTACCTGGGCGACTTCCGGTCCAGGGTCGCGATCAACGCCGACCTCGGCCACCGCATGTCCAACCTGCCGCACCTGGTCGCGCACGAGTCCTACCCCGGCCACCACACCGAGCACTGCCGCAAGGAGATCGGCCTGGTCGGCAAGCGCGGCCACCTGGAGCAGGGCATCTTCCTGATCAACACGCCCCAGTGCCTGATGGCCGAGGGCATGGCCGAGCTGGGCCTGCACGCCGTGGTCGGGCCCGGCTGGGGTCGCTGGACCGCCGACATCCTGCGCGACCTGGGCCTGCGCATGGACGGTGACCAGGCCGAACGGGTCGAGGCGGCGGCGGCCGGGCTGCTCACCGTGCGACAGGACGCGGCGCTGATGCTGCACGACCGGCGCGCGTCCCAGGACGAGGTGGTGGCCCACCTGCGCCGCTGGCTGCTGGTGCCGGAACGGCGGGCGCGGCACATGGTCCGCTTCCTCGCCGACCCGCTGTGGCGGGCCTACACGACCACCTACGTCGAGGGCGCCCGGCTGGTGCGGGCGTGGCTGGACCTGCGTCCGGCTGGTGAGACGCTGGCTGAGAGGTACCTGAGACTTCTGGACGAGCCGATGGTGCCCGCGACGCTGCGGCGCGACCTGCGCGACGGGCTGCCGTGGCTGCCGCGCGACGCTTCGTGACCGTCGCTGGGAGGAGTGGTGTACCCACGCTGAGCTGCGTGGACGACGCCGCGTTGCCGGTGCGTGACGGCCGGTTGCCGCAATCGGCGTGATCTTTCCGCTGTTTTGCGGCCACGTGACGAATTGGCGAATCACCTGTGTGGCTGCCTGCAAGATGGGTACTTCCGCAGGTAACTTCCGAATTGGCGGGCCGCGACCACTGCGGGCCGCGCAGGGAGGCTCCGATCGTGGCTGCAGCGAGCGCGAGGGGGCCGGCACCCGGCCCTCGTGGGCGGTGCGCCTGAACGGCGTGTCGTCCGATCGGGGTGGTGCCTGGCCCAGCGAGGAGCGGACGCGGGTGCCGCGTTCGTGAAGGAGTTGCCGTGAACGCACGACGACCCGCGAGCCGTTCCTCAGGCTCATCGCGCAGCACGTCCCGGCGCCGAGGTGCGCCGACCTCCCATACCTACGTGGTGGACACGTCCGTCCTGCTGTCCGACCCGCTGTCCATGACCCGCTTCGCGGAGCACCAGGTGGTGCTGCCGCTGGTGGTCATCAGCGAGCTGGAGGGCAAGCGGCACCACCCGGAGCTGGGCTGGTTCGCCCGGGAAGCGCTGCGCCTGCTCGACGACCTGCGGCTGCGCCACGGCCGGCTGGACCACCCGGTCCCGATCGGCGACGTGGGCGGCACGCTGCGCGTCGAGCTGAACCACTCCGACCCGGAGGTGCTGCCCGCGGGTTTCCGCACGGACTCCAACGACGCCCGCATCCTGGCCTGCGCGCTCAACCTCGCGGCCGAGGGCGAGCAGGTCACCCTCGTCACCAAGGACATGCCGCTGCGGGTGAAGGCCGGCGCGGTGGGCCTGGCGGCCGAGGAGTACCGCGCCCACGACGTGACCCTGTCCGGTTACACCGGTATGTCCGATGTGGACGTGGACCAGTCGGTCGTCGACGCGCTCTACCGGGACGGCGCGATCGACCCGACCGAGCACGACATCGCCCACGTCGCGGAACTGCCGTGCCACAGCGGGTTGCGCATGCTCGCCGGCACGTCCAGCGCCCTGGGGAGGGTGACGCCGGACAAGCGGGTCCGGCTGGTGCGCGGCGACCGGGAGGCGTTCGGGCTGCACGGCCGGTCCGCCGAGCAGCGCGTGGCCCTGGACCTGCTGCTGGACACCGAGGTCGGCATCGTCTCGCTGGGCGGACGAGCCGGCACCGGCAAGTCGGCGCTCGCGCTGTGCGCGGGCCTGGAGGCGGTCATGGAACGCCGCCAGCACCGCAAGGTCGTCGTGTTCCGCCCGCTGTACGCGGTGGGCGGGCAGGAGCTCGGCTATCTGCCGGGTTCCGAGAGCGAGAAGATGCAGCCGTGGGCGCAGGCGGTGTTCGACACGCTCGGCGCCCTGGTCAGCCAGGACGTGGTGGAGGAGGTCATGGACCGCGGCATGCTGGAGGTCCTGCCCCTGACCCACATCCGCGGCCGGTCGCTGCACGACTCGTTCGTGATCGTGGACGAGGCGCAGTCGCTGGAGCGCAACGTGCTGCTGACGGTGCTGTCCCGGCTGGGCGCCAACTCGCGGGTGGTGCTGACGCACGACGTGGCGCAGCGCGACAACCTGCGCGTGGGGCGGCACGACGGCGTGGCGGCGGTGATCGAGAAGTTGAAGGGCCACCCGCTGTTCGCGCACGTGACGCTGACGCGGTCGGAGCGCTCGCCGATCGCGGCCCTGGTGACCGAGATGCTGGAGGACTACAACTCCTGACGGTGCGCTGAAGAGGGCTCCTCGCTGCGGCGGGGAGCCCTTTTCGCTGCTCCGGGCTGCTGTGGGTGACGCGCGGCCTGGGTCGGGCGGCGGTGAGGTGGGCGGTGGGGTGGGCGGCGCGGCGGCGCGGCGGTGGGGTGGGCGGCGCGGTGGTGGGGTGGGTGGCGCGGTGGTGTCGCTTGTGGTGCGTGGCGCGGCCTCCGGCCCCCGTCTCGATCGTCTCACGCGGGTACGACACCGGCGCGGGCAGTGCGGCGGGTCGGTCAGTCCAGGGCGCGGCGGAGGAAGCCCTTGATGCCGAGTGCGCCGAAGGTCGCGATCGACACCACCAGCACCACCAGGCAGGTCCACAGCGGGATGTGGGGGACGTCCGGCGCGAGGACCGCCCGCGTCCCCTCGCTGACGTAGGTCAACGGGTTCAGCGCGCACACCACCTGGAACCACCGCAGCCCGTCCAGCTCCCGCCACGGGAACTGCGCCGAGCCGGTGAACAGCAACGGCGTCAGGATGACCGCGAACATCACCGTGATGTGCCGCGGCGACACCGACGTGCCGATCACCATGCCGACCGCCGCGCCCGCCAGCGACCCCAGCACGACCACCAGCAACGCCACCGGCAGCCCGGACGCCGGCCACGTCACGTCCAGCATCAGGAACCCGATCGGCACCATCAGCACCGCCGCCAGCAACCCGCGCAACGCCCCGAACACCATCTTCTCCACCGCCACCAGCGGGATCGGGATGGGCGCGAGCAGCCGGTCCTCGATCTCGCGGGTCCACGAGAAGTCCAGGACCAGGGGCAGGGTCGTGTTCTGCAGCGCGCCCAGGAAGCCGTTCATCGCGACGATCCCGGGCAGCAGCACCGCGGCGAAGTCGCCCTGCACGAAACCGATGTCGCCCAGCACCTTGGCGAAGATGAACAGGATGAAGAACGGCTGGATGATCACCTGCGCCAGGAAGCTCGGCAGCTCCCGGCCGGTGACGAAGACGTCCCGCCACAGCAGGGCCGCGAACGTCCGGGTGGCGGTCGTCGTCATCGCAGGTCCCGTCCGGTCAGGTGGATGAACACGTCCTCCAGGCTCGGCGTGCCGATCGCGAGGTCCGTGACGGCGCAGTCGAGGCGTTCCAGCGTCCGCAGCACGTCGGGCAGCGCGGCGGCCGGGGTGACGTCGGTGAACAGCCGGAACAGGCCGGCTTCGGCGACGTGCTCGACGCGCTGCACGCCGGGCAGGGCGAGCAGCGCGTGGTGGACCGGCTCGGGACCGGTGCCGTTCAGGCTCACCGTGACGCTCAGGGTCGTGCTGCCGGGCAGGGTCGCGGTGAGCGCGTCGGGGGTGTCGAGGGTGAGCAGCTTGCCGTGGTCCACGATGCCGACGCGGTCGCACAGCTTGTGCGCCTCGTCCATGTCGTGCGTGGTCAGCACGACCGTCACGCCGTCCGCGTGCAGCGCCGCCACGCGGTCGTGCACGAACAGCCTCGCCTGCGGGTCGAGACCGGTCGACGGCTCGTCGAGGAACAGCACGCGGGGGCGGTGCATCAGGGCGCGGGCGATCATCAACCGCTGCGCCTGACCGCCGGACAACGTGTCCACCAGCGCCCCGGCGTGGTCCTGGAGCCCCATCCGCTCCAGGACCTCGTCGGCCAGCCGGCGTCGCTCGGCGCGTCCCATGCCGTGGTAGGCGGCGTGGAACAGCAGGTTCTGCCGGACGTTCAACGCCCGGTCCAGGTTGTTGCGCTGCGGGACCACGGCCAGCAGTTGACGCGCCCGCTGCGGGTCGCGGACGACGTCCACGCCCTCCACCAGGGCGATGCCGGACGTCGGCCGCACCCTGGTGGTCAGGACGCCCACCGTCGTGGTCTTGCCCGCGCCGTTGGGCCCGAGCAGGCCGAAGACCTCGCCGCGGCGGACCGTGAAGCTCAGCCCGTCCACGGCGGGGGCACGACCGGCTTTGTAGACCTTCACCAGGTCCGACACCGCGACGGCAACGTCCACAGGGGTCAGCGTAAGCCGGTCACCGGCCGGCGCGGGCGGTGAACCGCCGCCGGCCTCACCAGCCGGCGGGCAGCGGGCGGCCCTCGGCGAACCCGGCGGCGGACTGGATGCCCAGCGTCGCGCGCTCGTGGAACTCCTCCATGGTCGACGCGCCCGCGTAGGTGCACGCCGACCGCACGCCCGCCGTGATCGAGTCCAGCAGGTCCTCGACGCCGGGGCGGGTCGGGTCCAGCCGCATCCGCGACGTGGAGATGCCCTCCTCGAACAGGCCCTTCTTGGCCCGCTCGAACGCGTTGTCGGTGCGGGTCCGCGCGCTGACGGCCCGCTTGGACGCCATGCCGAACGACTCCTTGTAGAGCCGGCCCTGCTCGTCGCGGTGCAGGTCGCCGGGGGACTCGTAGGTGCCCGCGAACCACGACCCGACCATCGCCGCGCTGGCGCCGGCGGCCAGGGCGAGGGCGACGTCGCGCGGGTGCCGCACACCGCCGTCCGCCCAGACGTGCTTGCCCAGCGCCCGCGCCTGCGCCGCGCACTCGGCGACGGCGGAGAACTGCGGCCGGCCGACGCCGGTCATCATGCGCGTGGTGCACATCGCGCCCGGCCCGACACCGACCTTGACGACGTCCGCGCCGGCCTCCACCAGGTCCCGCACGCCCTCGGCGGTCACGACGTTGCCGGCGACCACGGGCACGGTCGGCGAGGTGTCGCGGACGGCCTTGAGCGCGGAGATCATCTTCTCCTGGTGCCCGTGCGCGGTGTCCACGACCAGCGTGTCCACCCCGGCCTTGAGCAGGGCTTCGGCCTTGGCGCGGACGTCGCCGTTGACCCCGATCGCGGCGGCGACCCGCAACCGGCCCTCGGCGTCCACGGCCGGTGTGTAGACCTCGGCGCGCAACGCCCCGAGCCCGGTCATGATGCCGCGCAGGCGACCGTCGCCGTCCACGCCGAGCGCGACCCGGTGCGGGTCGTCCCCGAGCCGGTCGAACACGTCCCGCGGCGGCGTGTCCAGGGCGAGGGACACCACGCGGTGGTCGGCGACGTCGTGCAGGCGGGTGAAGCGGTCCACGCCGGTGCAGGCGGCCTCGTCCACGACACCCAGCGGCCGGCCGTCCTCGTCCACCACGACGACCGCGTTGTGGGCGCGCTTGTGGATGAGGTTGAGGGCGTCGGCCACCGAGTCGCCGGGCGCGAGCGTGAGCGGCGTGTCCCACACGGGGTGCCGCTCCTTCACCCAGGAGACGATCTCGGCGACGGCGTCGGGGGCGACGTCCTGCGGCAGCACCACCAGCCCGCCCCGCCGGGCCACCGTCTCGGCCATCCGGCGGCCGGCCACGGCGGTCATGTTGGCGACGACGACCGGGATCGTGGCCCCGGTGCCGTCGGAGGTCGAAAGGTCCACGCCGAACCGCGACTCGACGGCCGAGCGGCTGGGGACCAGGAAGACGTCGTCGTACGTCAGGTCGTAGCTGGGCGCATGCCCTTCGATGAATCGCACGAGACCTTGACACTACCCGTCTGGAGGCGGTTGTGCCCTTGGTCGGGACCTCCCAATCACAGGCGGTGGCACGGCGCTTCGGTTGTGCGATCCTCCAAGCGGACGAGCGCGGTCGGTGGCGGTCTGCCGTTCGGACGCGGCGGCTCGGGCGGATTCGGGTGCGTGCGACGGCTCCGGCGGCTCGGTGTGTCCGGCCGCGCCCCCGCGCCCCGTCCGCGGACCCGCCACTCGCCCGCGCTTCGCCCGTGCGAGCACTCAGGTGGGCAGGTCGGGTGGTGTCGTCGGTTTGGGGAGCAGGGCTCGGACCGCGTCGATCGTGTCCGCTTCCGCCGCGTCCTTGTCCGGCCGGTACCGCAGGACCCGTGCGAAGCGCAGCGCGACACCGCCCGGGTACCGCGGGCTCACCTGGACGCCGTCCAGTTCGATCTCGATCACCAGTTCCGGCCGCACGGTGACCACCCAGTCGGTCTTCTCCGTCGCCAGCGCCATCAGTTCGCGGGTCTGCCACGCCAGCAGTTCGTCGGTCAGCCCCTTGAACGTCTTGCCCACCATGATCGGCGGCCCGCCGTCCGGGTCGCGGGCGCCCAGGTGCAGGTTCGACAGCAGGCCCCGCCGCCGGCCGCTGCCCCACTCGACCCCGAGGACGACCAGGTCGAGCGTGTGGACCGGCTTCACCTTCTGCCACGACCGGCCCCGCCGGCCCGCCGCGTACACCGACTCCAGCGCCTTGACCATCACGCCCTCGTGCCCGGCGGACAGCGCGTTCGCCAGCACCGCCTCCGCCTGCTCCGCCGACGGCGACTCGACCCCGGGGATCACGTGCGCCCCCGCCACCCGCCGCAGCGCCGCCAGCCGCTCCGACAGCGGCGCGTCCAGCAGGTCCGCCCCGTCCAGGTGCAGGCAGTCGAAGAAGAACGGGCTCAGCAGCAGCTCCCGCTCGTCCTGCGCCCCGAACCGGCTCATCGTCTCCTGGAACGGCCTGGGCTTGCCGTCGTCGTTCAACGCCAGCGTCTCGCCGTCCAGCACCACCGATGTGCACGGCAGCCCCCGCACCAGCGCCACCAGCTCCGGCACCGTTCGAGTGATCTCTCGCAACGTCCGGGTGAAGATCCGCACCTCGTCACCCGACCGGTGGACCTGGATGCGTGCCCCGTCCAGCTTGTGCTCCACCACGCACGCCCCCAGCTCGGCCAACGCCGAGGGCAGCGACTCCGCGGGTGACGCCAGCATCGGCCGCACCGGGCGACCCAGCTCCAACCGGAAGTCGCCCAACGTGCCCGCCAGCGCCGCGAGGGCGGTGTCCGCCATGCTCCCCGACAGCATGAACGCCCGCCGCACGTCCTCGCCCGGCGCGTCGGCCGCCCGCGCGATCGCGTCGAGCATCACGCCCTCCAACGCGCCCTGCCGCAGCTCCCCGGTCAGCAACCGGCGCAGGAAGTCCTGCTCCTCGGCTGTCGCGCGCCCGAACAGCGAGGTCAACGCCTCCAGCCGCCGCTGCGCCGACCCCTTGCCCGAGATCGCCGCGTACGCCCCCAGCGCCGCGTCCACCTCCGCCACGGTCAGCCCCGGCTCCGCCGCGGGCGGCGGGGACACGTCGAGCACCGTGCGGTAGCCGGCCCCGATGCGCCCCTGGCTGGGCACGCCGACCAGGAACGACACGACCGCGGGCGTGGTCGTCCGCCGCAGCAGCTCGGCCAGGGCGGCGACCTTGGCCAGGCGCGACCGCGTGGCCGCCACGGCGGCGGACGTCTCGACTACCTCACTGAACAGCACGTTGACCATGGTGCACCGGGGGTACGACAAAAGCCGGTTGGAGCCGGCTAAGCGATCGCGCACATCTCCTGGACGGCCCGGCGCAACCGGTCCGGCGTGAGGGCCGCGTACCCCAGGACCAGGCCGGGGAACGTCGGCACCCGCGCGTACGCCGACAACGGCGGCGCGTTGATGCCCGCGTCGGCCAGGCGGCGGGACAGCGCCGTGTCGTCGGTGCCCTCGGGCAGCCGGAGGACGACGTGCAACCCGGCCGCGACGCCGATGGGGGTCCAGTCGGGCCGGACGCGGGCCAGCTCGTCCAGCAGCGCGTCGCGGCGGGCCCGGTAGAGCTGGCGCGTGCGGCGCAGGTGGCGGTCGTAGCCGCCGGTGCGCAGGAGCTGCGCGAACGCGGCCTGGTGGAGGGTCCCGCAGCCGAGGTCGTCCAGGCGCTTGCGTTCGACGACGGCCTCGCGCAGCGCGGGCGGCAGGACCAGCCAGCCCAGTCGCAGCGCCGGCGCGAGCACCTTGCTGGTGCTGCCCTGGTAGGCGACGTGCGCCGGGTCCAGCGCCTGCATCGCGCCGGTCGCCGGGCGGTCGTAGCGGTGTTCGGCGTCGTAGTCGTCCTCGATGACGACGGCGTCGCGCTCGCGGGCCCAGTCGAGCAGGGCGCGGCGGCGGTCGGGGTGCAGGACGACGCCGAGCGGGAACTGGTGCGCGGCGGTGACCAGGACCGCACGTGTGTCCACTGTGGACAGTGTGGACACGCGGATGCCCTTGTCGTCCACGGGGATCGGGTGCAGGGTCAGCCCGTGGGAGCGGAGCATGTCGGCCGCGCCGAAGTGGCTGGGCTCCTCGATGGCGACGCTCGTGTGCCCGGCGGCGCGCAGCACGCGGCCCATCAGCGAGATGCCTTGCGCCGCACCGTTCACGACCACGACGTCCGACGGGTGCGCGGCGACGGCGCGGACGCGGCCGAGGTAGTCGGCGAGTTCCTCGCGCAGCGGGGCGAAGCCGGCCGGGTCGGGGTAGCCCAGGTCGTCGGCGGTGAGGGCGTTCAACGCGGTCCGGTTGGCCTGGAGCCACTCGTCGCGCGGGAACGCGCTGAGCGCCGGCACGCCGGGACGCAGGTCGTAGCGCCACGGCGGCGGGTGCTCGGCGGTGGCGGGGAAGGTGTTGGGCCAGTCGCAGGCGGCGGTGACGGTGGTGCCCGAGCCGCGCTTGGCCTCCAGGTACCCCTCGCCGATGAGCTGGGTGTACGCCGAGGTGACCGTGCCGCGGGCGACGCCGAGCTGGTCGGCCAGGTCGCGGCTGGACGGCAGGCGGGTGCCCGGCTTGAGCCGGCCGTCGCGCACGGCGCGGCGCAGCTCGGACTCCACGGCCCGGCGGCCGGTGAGCCCGCCGGGGAGGAGCAGCTCGCGGAAAGTGGTCCAGTTGGTGGCCATCGAAGTGGAGCTTAAACGTGGACCACTCGTCGGTGAAGGTTGCCGACATGAACCGTGTGAGGGCCGGCGTCGCGTCCGGGGTGTCGAGTTCGGTGATCGTGGGGGCGTCGGTGCCGGTGACCGGGATGCTCCAGGGCTACCCGCTGTTGTCCGGGCAGGCGATGCGGTACGCGCTGGGCGGGGTCGTGCTGCTGGCGTGGATGCTGGCGCGGGGCGGTCGGCTGCCTCTGCCGCGCGGGCGGGACTGGCCGGCGCTGGGCGCGCTGGTGGGCCTGGGGATGCTCGGGTTCAACGCGTGCGTGCTCTACGCGCAGCGGTACGCCGAGCCGGGGTTCGTGGCGGCGGTGCTGGGGGCGAGTCCGCTGGTGTTGGCGCTGGTGGCGCCGTTGCTGTCGGGGCGGCGGCCGGCGCTCGGGGCGGTCGTGGGCGCGGTGTTCGTGGTGGGCGGTGTGGTGGTGCTGTCCGGCGGTGGGTCGTGGCGGGGGCCCGGGTTGGTGCTGGCGGTGCTGACGATGCTGGGGGAGGCGGCGTTCACGCTGTTCGCGGTGGGTGTGGTGCGGCGGATGGGCGGGGTGGCGGTGGCCACCTGGTGCTGCTTCCTGGCGGCGGGCGCGGGTGCGGTGCTGGGGACGTTCGTCGGCGGGTGGCAGGTGCCGACGGTGCGCGAGGGCGTGGCGCTGGTGGTGTTGGCGGTGCTGGTGACGGCCGTGGCGTTCGGGCTGTGGTACTTCGCGGTGGCGCAGCTGAGCGCGGACCGGGCCGGGGTGCTGATCGGGTTGATGCCGGTGGCGGGGCTGGTGGCGTCGGTGGTGCTGGGCGCGCAGGCGCTGACCGCGGTGGGGCTGGTGGGGGCGCTGGCGGTGGCGGCCGGGTGCGTGATCGGGCTGCGCCGCGGCGGGGCGGGAGCCGCGGCCGGGGCGGAGCGGGCTGGGCAGCGCTCGGACGGGCCGCGGCCGGCTGAGCGGCTCGCGGCCGGGCCGGCTGAGCAGCCCCCGACTTCAAGTCTGCCGGCGAGCACCGACATCGAGGCCGTGCGGAGCTGAGGGAGCGCTGAGGGTGTGGATCGGGAGGGCGGGCCAGGGGGCCGCCCTCCCGATGCGCGTGGGTCAGCCGCCGTTGGCCATGCGGAGGACGTCCAGGGCCTCGTCCAACTGGGCCTCGGTCAGCTTCGCCGGCACGTGGCCCCGCTCCAGCACCACCTCGCGGATGGTCTTGCGCTCCTTCAACGACTGCTTGGCGATCGACGCCGCCTCCTCGTACCCCAGGTAGCGGTTGAGCGGGGTCACGATGGACGGGGACGACTCCGCGTACTCGCGCATCCGGTCCGCCTGCGGTTCCGTCCCCGCCAGGACCTTGTCGGCCAGGAGGCGGGCCACGGCGGCGAGCAGGCGGGCCGACTCCAGGACGTTGCGGGCGATGACCGGGAGCATCACGTTGAGCTGGAAGTTGCCCTGCGCGCCCGCGAACGCCACCGCCGCGTCGTTGCCGATGACCTGGGCGACGACCATCATCGTCGCTTCGGGGATCACCGGGTTCACCTTGCCGGGCATGATCGACGACCCCGGCTGGAGGTCCGGCAGCGCCAGCTCGCCCAGCCCGGTTCGGGGTCCCGAACCCAGCCAGCGCAGGTCGTTGGCGATCTTGAACAGGCCGACGGCGGTCGCGCGCAGCTGGCCCGACGCCTCCACGACGCCGTCCTGGGTCGCCTGCGCCTCGAAGTGGTCGCGGGCCTCGGTCAGCGGCAGACCCGTCACCGCCGCCAGTTCCGCCGACACCGCCGCGCCGAAGCCCTCGGGCGCGTTCAGGCCGCTGCCGACGGCCGTGCCGCCGATGGGCAGCTCCGCCAACCGGGGCAGGCTCGCGGTGAGCCGTTCGACGCCGTAGCGGACCTGCGCCGCCCACGCGCCGGCCTCCTGGCCCAGGGTCACCGGCACGGCGTCCATCAGGTGCGTCCGGCCGGACTTCACCAGGCCGGACCACTCCGCGGCCTTGGCCTCCAACGTCTCCGCGAGGTGTTCCAGGGCCGGGACGACGTCCTTGGCCACCGCCTCCGTGGCGGCCACGCGCAGGGTCGTCGGGAACGTGTCGTTGGACGACTGCGACGCGTTGACGTGGTCGTTCGGGTGCACGTCCCGGCCCAGCGCGCGAGTCGCCAGGGTCGCGATGACCTCGTTGGCGTTCATGTTCGACGACGTCCCGGACCCGGTCTGGAAGACGTCGACCGGGAAGTGGGCGTCGTGCGCGCCCTCGGCGACCTCGTCGGCGGCCGCCGCAATCGCCCGCGCCACGTCGTCGGGCAGCACGCCCAGCCGCTCGTTCACCCGCGCGGCGGCGGCCTTGAGCAGGCCCAGCGCCCGGATCTGCGCCCGTTCCAGCCCCCGGCCGGAGATCGGGAAGTTCTCCACGGCGCGCTGGGTCTGCGCCCGCCACAGCGCGTCCGCGGGCACCCGGACCTCGCCCATGGTGTCGTGCTCGACGCGGTACTCCTGTTCAGCCATGACACCGAGTCTGGACCGGCTTGCCTTGCTTGGCCCGAGAAAGGTGGGCAGAGTGGGCTCGAACACCTATGGTCGAGTCATGGAGCTAGAGGTCGACCTGCTCATCGTCGGAGCCGGCCCCACGGGGCTCTTCGCCGCCTACTACGCGGGCTTCCGAGACCTGTCCGTCGCGCTGGTCGACTCCCTGCCGGAGGCGGGCGGCCAGATCACCGCGATGTACCCCGAGAAGATGATCTTCGACGTGGCCGGGTTCCCCGCCGTGCGCGGGCGCGAGCTGGTCACCGCCCTGGTCGCGCAGGCCGACCAGTGGAAGCCGACCCACCTGCTCGGCCGGCAGGCCCGCACGCTGTCCACTGTGGACGACCGGCTGGTGGTCGGGCTGGCCGACGGCGGCGTGGTCCGGGCCGGCGCGGTGCTGATCACGGCCGGCATCGGCGAGTTCAAGCCGCGCCCCCTGCCCGCCGGCGACGGCTGGCTGGACAAGGGCGTCGTGCACTTCGTGCCGACGCTGAACGTCCACACCGGACAGGACGTCGTGGTGGTCGGCGGCGGCGACTCGGCGTTCGACTGGGCGCTGGCCCTGCACCCCATCGCCAACAGCGTCACGCTGGTGCACCGCCGGGCGACCTTCCGCGCCCACCCGCCGACCGTGCGGCAGGTCCGCGACCTCGGCGTCGAGATCATCACCGACGCGGAGGTGCTCGAACTGCGCGGCGACGACCACGTGGCCGAGGTCGAGCTGGGCCTCAAGGGCGGCGACCGCAAGGTGCTGCCCGCGCAGACCGTCGTGGCCGCGCTCGGCTTCACCGCCGACCTCGGCCCCATCGAGTCGTGGGGCGTCGAGCTGGACCACCGGGCGATCGTCGTGGACACCACGATGCGCACCGCCCGGGACCGGGTCTACGCGGCGGGCGACGTCGCGCAGTACCCCGGGAAGGTGAAGCTCATCGCCACCGGCTTCGGGGAGGCGGCCACGGCGGTCAACAACATCGCCGTCGTCCTCAACCCCGACGCCCACCTGTTCCCGGGGCACTCCAGCAACGCGGGTTGATCAGGGCACGACCTGGACCTGCTCACCCACGAACAGGTTGTCGAAGAACGTCAGCGCGGCCTCGGGCGAGAGGTGCACGCAGCCGTGGGACAGCTCCGTCAGGCTGCCCTCGTGGAACGCGATCCCCGACTGGGTGAAGTACACCGAGTTCGGCATCGGCGCGTTGTAAGGGACGCTCCAGTCGTTCTTCACCTTGCGCAGCACGGAGAAAGTACCGACCGGTGTCTCGTACCCGGGGCGGCCGTGGGTCACCGGAACGGGTCCGTAACTCAGGTTGCCCTGGTAGATCAGCCACGCCTGGTTGGTGGACAGCTTCAGGCACGCACCGTCCCGGATGTCGCAGGGCGTGCCGGTCGAAGCGTTGGCGGGTGCCGCGAGGCCTGTCGTGAACGTCAGTGCCAGCGCGGCAGCCAAGGTGCCGAGCTTCCTCATGGCGAATCACTCCCTCACCCACTCGGCTACCCCGGGTGAGGGCCGGTTCAACCCGTCAGGCGACGACCTGCACCTGTTCACCCGAGTGGAGGCTGTTGAAGTACTTGATGGCGGCCTCCATGGACAGGTGGATGCAGCCGTGCGACTCCTCCGTCAGGCTGCCCTGGTGGAACGCGATCCCGTAGTCGGTGAAGTAGGTCGAGTACGGCATCGGCGCGTTGTTGTAGGGGCGGCTGACCTCGTCCTTCACCTTGTGGAGCACCGGGAAGTACCCGACCGGGGTCTCGTAACCGGGGCGACCGGAGGTGATCGGGACCGGCCCGTACTCCACCTTGCCGCCGCTGATCAGCCACGACTCGTTCGTGGACAGCCGGATGCACGCGCCCTCGGTGATGTCGCACGGCGTGCCCTCGACGGTGACCGGCGGGGGCGGCGGCGCCGGCTGCGGGGTCGGCGTCTCCGAGACGGTCGACGACGCGACCGCGGGCGGCGAGGAGGGCGTCGAGGACGACGGCGACGCCACGACCGACGACTGGTCCGAAGTGGACGGGGCCGCGGTCGGTTGACCGGTCCCGCACGCCGTCGTCACCGTCGCCAGGAAAGCGATTCCCACCAGTGCTGCCTTGCGCATCGCGCACCCCCAGGTTCGTTGCGGTACTTGCCCTGGAGACGCCACCCGGTGCCCGTGGGTTGCCACGCGGTTGTAACGAAACGGGAAGGGCCGCCCCGCGCGTGGCGGGACGGCCCTTCCGGTGCGTGCCTGACGGACTACACGGCACCCGCGTACTGGCTGATCCAGGAGCGGAACGCCGGGACGTCCATGTAGATCGACGGACCGGTCGCGCAGGTGGAGCTGTTGTTGCCCGCGCGGCTGGTGGCGCCGATGAGCTGCCACGTGCCGTTGACCGACTTGATCTGCGGGCCGCCCGAGTCGCCGTAGCAGGCGCCCGAGTTGCCGTTGGGGTTGCTCGTGCAGATCTCGTAGCTGCCGTAGATGCCGTAGCAGCTGCTGTCGGACACGATCGAGGTGTTCAGCTCCTGCAGCGTGATCGGCGCGCCGCCGCAACCACGCGGGGCGCAGGTCTGGCCCCAGCCGATGATCCGGGTGGCGGTGCCGACCGGACCCGAGGTGGACGCCACGGTGATCGGCGTCTGGCTCACGCTGGTGGCCAGGCGCACGAGCGCGATGTCGTAGCTCGGGTGGGTGACGATCTGGGCGCCCGACGCGACCGAGCCGCCACTGGTGCGGTTCGTCGTGCCGATGCGGGCCCGGATGGACGAGGCGGACCGGCCCTGGACGCAGTGCTTCGCCGTCACGACCCAGTTCGCCTTGATGAGCGAGCCACCGCAGAAGTGGCTGCCCGTGGTGCTCTGCAGGGACACCATGAACGAGTAGACCTGCGTGGCGTTCCCACCGCCGACGATGTACGGGGTCAGCTCGCCTTCGTCGGAGGGGGCCGCCGCCGCCCCACCCGCCGCCGCGAACGCCGCCCCGATCGCAACCGCGAAGGCGGTGAACAGGGTACGAACCTTCATCATTTCCTCTCCGTGCCCGGCGCAGGGATGCCGGGGGCACGGATCGGAAACTAGGGAGGGTGGCCGGATGATCACTACATCCGTTCGGCCGGTAACACCCCGTTGACCGTTGACAGCGGAACGTCAATGTCCGATATCCGGACACGCGACCGTCAGCGGGCCGCCTCCCGGGTGATCATGACGGGGTTGCCGTCCGGGTCGGCGATGAAGGCGATCCGCTCGCCCCAGGGCGTGTCCGAGGGCTCCAGCAGCACGGGGTGGCCGAGCCCGGCGAGTTCCGCCACCACCGAGTCCACGTCGTCGTGGTAGACGCACAGCTCGAACCGGTGACCCGAGCTGGGCCGTTGCGGCCGGCCGTGGACCCCCAGCCCGTCCGAGGCCACCTGCCCCAGCCCGAGCCGGGAGCCGTCCGGCAGGGACACCGCCACGAACACCGGGTCGCCCTCCTCGGGGAACCGGTAGTCCGGGGTGAAGCCCAGGGCGTCCCGGTAGAACGCCAGCGACCTGGGCAGGTCGTCGCACACCAGCATCGGGAACGCCGATCGGAACCCGCTCACGCCACCACCTCCAGCGACGAACCGCCGCGCGCCTTGCGCACCCGCAACCGGGTCGGGATGCGTTGCCGCAGCTCCTCCACGTGCGACACCAGGCCTACCACGCGACCGCCCGCGCGCAGCTCGTCCAGGATCGTCATCACCAGTTCGAGGGTGTCCGCGTCCAGCGTGCCGAAGCCCTCGTCGATGAACAGGGTGTCCAGCACCGCGCCGGCCGCCACCACGTCCGACAGGCCCAGCGCCAGCGCCAGGGACGCCAGGAACGACTCGCCGCCGGACAGGGTCTTGGTCGGGCGCTGGCGGCCGGAGTAGTCGTCCAGCACGTCCAGGCCCAGGCCGCCCCGGGTGCCGCGCGGGCCCGCCTCGACCGAGTGCACGAACCGGTAGCGGCCCTGGCTCATGCGTTCCAGGCGGGCGCTGGCGGCCACCGCCACCTCTTCCAGCCGGGCCGCCAGGACGTACGTGCGCAGGGTCATCTTCTTGGCGTTCTGCCCCTGGCCGTTGATCACGTCGGTCAGCGCGGACAGCTCCTCGTACTCGGCCTCGACCGGCTCCAGCTCGACCCGGGCGGCGGTCAACCGCTCGGCCAGCGCTTCGGCGCGCCGGGCGTCGCGGCGGGCGGCGGCCAGGGTCGAGGCGGCCCGTTCGGCCTCGGCGGTCGCCGCGCGGAACGCGGACTCGGCGCCGGCCAGGTCCACCTCGGTGTCCGGGTCCACGTCGGCCAGCTCGACCAGCACCGCCTCGGCGGTCACCCTGGCGTCCTCGACCTTGCGGATCCTGGCCTCCAGGGCCTCGACCGCGTCGTCCGGGCGCACGGCGGCCACGGCGTCGGCGACGTCCGCGAACCCGGCCTCGGCGGCCAGCCGCGACACCTCCACGCGCTGCTCGGCCAGGCGTTCGGCGCACTCGGCGACGGCGGTGCGGCGCTCGGCGAGGCCGGCCAGGGCGTCGGCCAGGTCGAGCAGGTGGGCGCGCCGGGCGGTGACGTCGGGGAAGTCGCCGCGCGCCGCGTCCAGGCGATCGGCGCGTTCCCGGACGGTCTCGGACAGCTCGACGTGCCGGGTGGTCAGCTCGGCGACCTCACGTTCCAGGGCGGTCCGGTCGGCGGTGGCGGCCTCGGCCCGGCGCTCCAGTTCGGACAGTGCGCGGGCGCGCTGATCGCGTTGCGCGGCAAGGGCTTCCACGGTCCGGTGCTCGGCGACGAGCGCGTCCGGGTCCTGGTCGCCGACGACCTCGCGCAGCGCCGCCAGCCGGTTCTCCGCTTCCTGGGACGCCTTCTCGGCCGCGGCCCGGCGGTCGGCGGCGACCTGCTCGGTGTCGGCGGCCCGGTCCTCGTCGGCCCCGGTGACGGCGTTGAGCATCGGCGCGGCGGGCGTCGGGTGCTCCTTCGAACCGCACACCGGGCACGCGCGGCCGGCGCGCAGGGCGGCGGCGAGTTCGACGGCCATGCCGTCCAGGCGCTGCTTGCGGACCTGGAGCAGGACGTCCCGCGCCTTCTGGTGGGCGTCCACGGCGACCCGACGGGCGTCGTCGGCCGCGCGCAGGGCGCGTTCGGCGACCGGGATCTCCTTCGCGGCCGACGCTTTCGCGGCGACCACGTCGAGCCGGGCGGCGGCCAGCGCGGCCTGGTCGACCTCGGCCCGCGCGACGGCGAGCCGGTCGGGCACCTCGGCCAACGCGGCGACGAGCTGCGCCAACCGCCGGTCGGCGGCCCGCGCCCGCTCCTCCAACCCGACGAGCCGCCGCCGATCCTCCCGCTGCCGCTGCGCCTCCTCGGCCAACCGCGTGAGCCCCCCGGCCTCCTCCCGGAACCGCTCACCCTCCGCCCGCAACTCCGCCGCGCCGACTTTGTCGGTACCCGGTGGGACAATGGAACCGGGGGCCGGAGGCCGCGCCCCGCCCGCGCCAGCCCCGCCCGCGCCAGCCCCGCCCGCGCCAGCCCCGCCCGCGCCGAGCCCACCCGCGCCGGGCCCACCTACACCCGCGTAGCCCAACTCCAGGAGCGCGCGAGCGGCGGCCGACTCCTGGGCCTCCGCCGACGCCAGGGCCCGTTCCAGCCGCGCCACCGCGTCCCTCGCCGGCACCACGACCGAAGCCCGCCGCGCCGCGTCCCGCTCGCGCACCCACGCCACCCGGTGCGGCTCGATCTCCGCGCACCGCGCCAACGCGTCCCGCGCGCCGCGCACCCGCGACACCCGCGCCGCCAGCTCGTCCGCCCGCCGCCACGCCGCCTCGGCCGCCGACCGCGCGGCGGCCGTCTCCGCGGCCCGCGCCGCGGCCTCGCGCTCCGCCTCCGCCAGCCGCTTCACCAGCGAGCTGAGCCACTCGGGGTCGCCGCCGTCCTCCGGCACGTCCTCCCGCGCGACCTCCGCCACCCGCTGCACCAGGTCCCGACTGGCCAGCCGCAGCCGCTCCAGCTCACGCCCGCGCTCCACCCGCCGGTCCCGGAACCACCGCTCGACGTCCACGAACCGCTCGGTCCCGAACAGCCGCTCCAGCAGCTTCTCCCGCTCGGCGGTGTCGGCGCGCAGGAACTTCGCGAACTCGCCCTGCGGCAGCAGCACCACCTGGAAGAACTGCTCGGCGGTCATCCCGAGCAGGCTCTCCACCTCGCGCGCGACCTCGTCCACGCGGCTGTGGCCCTCGCCCTCCCAGCCGCTGATCCAGGTCAGCGACGCCTTCGCGTTCTGCCGGGTGAACCCGTCGCCGCGCTTCTTCGGCCGGTCGTACTCGGGGCTGCGCACCACCCGGAACCGCCGCCCCCGCACGGTCAGCTCCAGCGCGACCTCGGTCACCGTGTCCCGGTCGGCGTAGTCGCAGCGCAGCCGCTTCGCCTCGTTGCGCGCCCCCGGCACCCGGCCGAACAGCGCGAACGCCACCGCGTCCAGCAACGTCGTCTTGCCCGCGCCGGTGTCACCGTGCAGGAGGAACAGGCCGTCCGCGCCGAGCAGGTCGAAGTCGACCTCCTCCCGACCCGCGTACGGGCCGAACGCGGTCACCTCCAGCCGGTGCAGCTTCACGACGCCTCCTCGCGCGCCGCCGCGGCGATCGCCTCCCGCAGCAACGACAGCTCCCGCTCGTTGGGCGGCTCACCCCGCACGTCCTCCAGGAAGCAGCACCCGATCTCCTCGTCGCTGCGCCCCCGGATCCGCTCGGCGAACCGCAGCTCGCCGGTCCGCCCGCCCTCGGGCCGCCACTCCACGTGCACCGCGTGCGGGAACCGGGCCCGCAACCGGCGCAACGAGTCCAGCGGGCGCACGGCGTCGGTCAGCACCGCGGACACGAAGTGGTCCTCCACGGCCGTGTGGACGGGGTCGGCCAGCAAGTCCTCGATCGCGCCGGTCAAGGTCGAGAGCCGCCGCGGCACGGGCAGCGTCCGCCGCTCCACGCCCGCGAGCCCCGACCCGTCCACCTCGACCAGCCACACCGACTTGACCTGCTGCGACTCCGAGAACGAGTACGCCATCGGGCTGCCCGAGTAGCGCAGGCCGTCGGCGAGGGTCTGTTGCCCGTGCAGGTGCCCGAGCGCCACGTAGTCCACGCCGGCGAACACCCCGGCCGGCACGTCCTGCACGCCGCCGACCGCGATGGTCCGCTCCGACTCGCACGGCTCCCCGCCGGTCACGAACGCGTGCGCGAGCACCACCGACCGGGCGCCCGGGCGTCCGGCGAGGTCCGCGCGGACCCGGCGCATCGCCTCGGTCAGCACCGCCTCGTGCCCCTTGCCCTCGACGCCCAGCGCGTGCCGCGCGGTCTCCGGCTCCAGGAACGGGATGCCGTACACGGCGACCGGCCCGTCCGCGTCGCCGAACAGCACCGGCTCGTGCAGGTCGGCGACCCGCGTGCGCAGGTGCAGCCCGCCCGCCGCGGCGAACCCGCCGAACAGGCCCAGGCGCGCCGCGGAGTCGTGGTTGCCGGGGGTGACGACGACCTGCGCGCCGGCCGCGCGGAGGCGTTCCAGCACGCGCGTGCACACGGCGATCGCCTCGGCGTTGGGCACGGCCCGGTCGAACAGGTCGCCGGAGACCAGCACGACGTCCACCCGCTCGTCGGACACGAGGTCGGCCAGCCCGCCCAGCACGGCTTCCTGCTCGACGAGCAGGTCGCGGCCGTGGAACGTCCGACCCACGTGCCAGTCGGACGTGTGGAGCAACCTCATGGGCCGCCACGCTAGGGGCGCGCGCCGGCCGGCCCCGACAACCGACTCGGCGTGTCGCTCGAACGTGTGATCGGGTCGACGTGCGCGATGATCGGAGCCATGACAGCGGTCCTCACGACGGCGGCGGTGGTCGTCGCGCTCCTGCTCGCCGGTGCGCTCGTGTTCGTGTGGCGGCTCTACCAGGACGGCATCCGGCGCACGGACGCCGCGCTGGCCGCCGTGCAGAAGGAACGGGAGCGGGGTGACGCGACCTACCTGGCGCTCCAGCGCTACGAAGTGGCGTTCTCGTCCGTGAGCGGGCGCGGTGAGCTGGGCGAGCGCGTGCTGGTCGAGACGGCGCGGGCGCTGGGGCTGCGCGAGGGCGTGCACTTCCGGCTCCAGGTGGACGTCGCCGGCGGCGGCTCGGTGCGCCCCGACCTGGTGCTGGAGGTCGGCGGCGGCCGGCAGGTGCCGGTGGACGCGAAGATGAGCATGGCCACGTGGGCGGAGGCGGTGGAGACCGACGACCCGTCCGAGCGGGCCGACGCGCTGCGCGTGCACGTGCGCAACATCCGGGCGCGGGCGGCGGAGCTGGCCGGCAAGGGCTACCAGCGGTGGGCGGACGCGATCTACGGGACGGTCATGTTCGTGCCCAACGACGGGGCCGTGGTGGCGGCCCTGGACACCGACCCCGAGCTGCTGCGCTGGCTGCTGGACCGGCGGGTGTTCCTGTGCGGGCCGACCGGGTTCGCGGTCATCGCCTCGGCGGCGCTGTTCGCGGTGACCGACCGGGCGCTGGCCGACGACGTGGAGCAGGTGCGGGCGCAGGCGTCGTCCGCGCACCGGGCGGCGGACGCGGCCATCGACGCGGTGAACCTGTCCAGCACGCACCTGCAGCGGTTCCTGTCGGCGCGGCGGCGCGAGTTGGACGCGTTGGAGGGGTTCCGGGCGGCGGTCGAACCGTTGACGGCCGCGTCGTCGAGCCCCAAGCCCGTTGCGGTCGTACGGCGGTCTGAAGAGGGCGTCAGTGCACCCTTGGAGGCTCGGGAGGCGTAATAGAGTGTGTTGGCACTGCGAGCCGAACGAGGAGTTGGCGTGACCGCTGCAACGCGCGAGCCGGAGGACGAGGAGCTGGACGCCGTCCGCTGGAACGACCGCGCCCTCTTCGGCTCCTTCCGGGGTCTGCCCTGGTGGGCGGCGGTGCTCATCACGTTCGTGCTGGCCATCGTCGGCACCTACATCGACGTGACGACGTCCACGGCGAAGTCCGTGGGCTGGGTGTTCGCCATCACGTTCTTCGTGGGCGCGGTGGGCGCGGTGGTGTTCGTGGAGCGCCGGTCGATGTTCGGGCCGGTCGTGCAGCCGCCGCTGGTGCTGGCGATCGTGGTGCCGCTGATCGTGGTGTTCACGTCGGGCGTGCCGTCGGGCGGGTTGGCGGCGATCGGGCTGGGGCTGGGCAAGCCGTTGATCGACGGGTTCCCGGCGATGGCGATCACGACCCTGTGCACGGTGCTGATCGGCATCCTGCGCGTCTCGACGCAGAAGGACCCGAACCGCCTGACCAAGGAGGAGAAGCGCGAGCTGAAGCGCCGCGACCCCGCCGAGGACCGCCCCAAGCGCCGCGAGCCCGCCCCGACCTCCGCTCCCGACGAGGACCGCCCGCGCCGCAAGAAGCCCGCCGCCACCTCGGACGAGCCGCGCCCGAAGCGCCCACGCCCCGCAGGCGAGGGCCGCCCGGCCACCGACCGCCCACGCCGCCCCCGCGACCCGTCCAAGGGCGACCGCCCGGCACAGCGCAAGCCCCGCCCGCGCACCGACGACTGACCACACGCGGCACCCCGACAGCGCCCACTCGCGCGCGAGACCCGGCTCGGCTCGGCGTGCGCGGATGGCTCGGCGTGTTCCTCGACGGGCCGCTTGACCTGCGGTTTCTCCAGGTCGTTCGGTTTGGGCGCGGCCTCCGGCCCCCGAGTCCATGATCGCACGCGGGTACGACAATCCCGGGCGTGGATCGCACGCGGGTACGACAATCCCGGGTGTGGAACGCACGCGGGTAGGCCGATCCCGGGCGTGAACGACGACCGCCCCGGCACGGGCGGGTAGCCGGCCGGGGCGGGTGCTGTCGAACCCGTGGTCGGGTCGCTAGCGGACCATGTCCTTGCGGAGTTCGCGGGGCAGGGCGAAGGCGATCTTCTCGTTCGCCGTCGTGATCTCCTCGACCTCGCCGTAGCCGTGGCCGGCCAGGAACTCCAGCAGCTCCATCACCAGGATGTCCGGCACGGACGCGCCGCTGGTCACACCGACCGTGGTCACGCCCTCCAGCCACGCCGGGTCCACCTCGGAGGCGTAGTCCACCAGGTACGAGGCCTTGGCGCCGGCCTGCAACGCCACCTCGACCAGGCGCACCGAGTTGGACGAGTTCTTCGAGCCCACGACCAGCACCAGCTCGCACTGCGGGGCCATCGTCTTCACCGCGGTCTGGCGGTTGGACGTGGCGTAGCAGATGTCGTCCGACGGCGGTTCCTGCAGGTCCGGGAAGCGCTCCTTGAGCTGCCGCACGCGCACCATCGTCTCGTCCACCGACAGCGTGGTCTGCGACAGCCACACCACCTTGGACGGGTCGCGCACGGTCACCTTGTCCACGTCCTCGGCCGTGTCCACGAGCTGGATGTGGTCGGGCGCCTCGCCGGACGTGCCCTCGACCTCCTCGTGGCCCTCGTGGCCGATCAGCAGGATGTCGTAGTCCTCCCGCGCGAACCGCTTGGCCTCGTTGTGGACCTTGGTCACCAGCGGGCAGGTGGCGTCGATCGTGCGCAGGCCCCGCTCGGCCGCCTCGGAGTGCACCGCGGGCGACACGCCGTGCGCGGAGAACACCACGAGCGCGCCCTCGGGGACCTCGTCGGTCTCGTTGACGAAGATCGCGCCGCGCCGCGACAGGGTCTCCACGACGTGCTTGTTGTGGACGATCTCCTTGCGCACGTACACCGGCGCGCCGTACTGCTCCAGCGCCTTCTCGACGGTGACGACCGCGCGGTCCACGCCTGCGCAGTAGCCGCGCGGCTTGGCCAGGAGCACTCGCTTGTCCATGCCACCAGGGTACGGGCGCGTCGGAGCTAGGCATCCTCAGGGAGACTGCGGCAGGCTAGACGCCATGAAGCCACTGCCGCTGCCGGTCCGCCTCGCCGCGGGACTGGCGGTCACCGCCGTCGAGCAGGCCCGCAAGCTCCCGCAGCAGCTCGCGGGGCTGCCGGTGACCGTGGTCAGCGAGGCGTTGCAGCTGTCCATGCGGGTCCAGCAGACGGTGACGGAACTCGCAATCAAGGGCGACGACGCGCTGGCCGTGCTGCGGCCGGTCGAGGACGAGCCCGAGTGGGCCACCTTCGACGAGGACGAGGAGCCCGACGAGCCGGAGGACGAGCCGGCCGACGAGCCCGCGCACGACCCGTGGGAGGCCGAGGAGCGGGCGCTGGCCGCCGAACCCCCGGCCGCGCTGCCCAACTACGACGAGCTGACGCTGCCCCAGCTGCGCGCCCGCCTGAAGACGCTGTCCGTCGACGACCTGCGGCAACTGCTCGACCACGAGCGGACCCACGCGGGCCGCCCCGAGTTCACCGGCATGCTCACCCGCCGCATCGCCAACCTCGACGCCCAGAGCACCACCGGCACCCGGGGCACCCCCGGCAGCGAAGCGCAGCAGTGACCGACGAGAAGTCCACCCCGGAGAACCCCTGGCCGGTCCGCACGGTCGCGCGCAAGATCTTCGACTGGATCAACCGCCTCGGCGACGTGTGGGTCGAGGGCCAGGTCACGCAGCTGTCCGCCCGTCCGGGCACCGCGACGGCGTTCCTGACCCTGCGCGACCCGTCGGTCGACATGTCGATGACGCTCACCGCGCCCGTCGGCATGGTCCGCGAGCTGCAACTGGTCGAGGGCAGCCGGGTCGTCGTGCACGGCAAGCCCAACTACTTCCCCAACCGCGGCACGCTGAGCCTGCGCGTCGACGAGATCCGCCAGGTCGGCATCGGCGAGCTGCTGGCCCGCATCGAGCGGCTGAAGAAGCTGCTCGCCGCCGAGGGGTTGTTCGATCCGCGCCGCAAGCGCCGGCCGCCGTTCCTGCCGAACAAGATCGGCCTGATCACCGGCCGCGCGTCGGCCGCCGAGCGGGACGTGCTGACCAACGCCCGCGCCCGCTGGCCCGCCGCCCGGTTCCGGGTGGTCAACGTGGCCGTGCAGGGCGCGGCCGCGGTGCCGGAGATCCTGACCGCGCTGGCCAAGCTGGACCGCGACCCCGAGGTGGACGTCATCGTCCTGGCGCGCGGCGGCGGCAGCGTGGAGGACCTGCTGCCGTTCTCCGACGAGGCGCTGTGCCGGGCGGTGTCCCAGGCGCGCACGCCGGTGCTGTCGGCGATCGGGCACGAGCCGGACACCCCGCTGGTGGACCACGTGGCCGACGTCCGCTGCTCCACCCCGACCGACGCCGGCAAGCGCGTCGTGCCCGATGTGGCGGAGGAAACGGAGCGGGTCCGGCAACTGCGCGACCGCAGCCGCCGCGCCCTGCACGGGTGGGTGGACCGCGAGCGCAAGCTGCTCGCCGCACTGCGCACCCGACCTGCGCTTTCCGACCCGCACGGCCCCTTGGACCGGCGTGCGCAGGACGTCGGTCAGTGGCGCGAGCGGGGCCGCCGCGCGGTGCGGAACAGACTCGATTCAGAAACAACCGCCCTGATCGCCACCACCGCCCGCTTGACGACCCTCGGACCTGCCGCCACGCTGGCGCGTGGGTACGCCGTGGTGCAGCTCGTCACGCCCGACGGGGTGGACGGTGTGGTCCGGTCGGTCGCGGACGCCCCGGCGGGTGCCCACCTCAGGGTCCGGGTCGCAGACGGGGCCGTGCACGCGGTCGTCACGGAGGAAGGAGGCGGTGGTGCCCAACCCGGCACGTGAGCCCACGTTCCTGCCCTTGACGATGTCCGCCGCCGGCGACGCGGACGACGAGGGCGCGCGCGCCGTGCGCGACCGCGCCGAGGCCGCGGACCGGGCGGCGGCCGACTGCTGGCTGTCGCTGGTCGCGGGCTGCACGTCGGGCGGGCAGACGCTGATCAGCCGCCTGCACGACCTGTCCGAGGCGACCTCGTCCTACGCGGGCGTGCGCTGGTGGCTGTCGCACGGCTCGGTGCACCGCCGGCGGGTCGTGGAGGCCGAGCACCGCATCGACGACGCCGTGCGCGAAGGTGACGGAGCGGAGTTCGCCGAGGCGTTCGTCGGCTACGACCAGGCGGTGGCCACCGTCGTGGTGCACGTCCAGAACCGATTGGGGAAGTTGTCGTCTTGACCGACGAGATTGGCTACGAGCAGGCCCGCGATGAGCTGGTCGAAGTCGTGAAGAGGCTGGAGCAGGGCGGTCTGTCGCTGGAGGAGTCGCTGGCGCTGTGGGAGCGCGGCGAGGCCCTCGCGAAGACCTGTGAACGACAGCTCGCGGGCGCGCGTGAACGGATCGATCAAGCACTCGCTGTGACCGAGGAGGACGTGGCCGACGCCTGACACCGTGCGAGGATTGGCCTACCGGCCGGTATCCGCAGGAGGAGCGTCATGGTGTCCAGCAGCAGCCCGTCCGAGCGTCGTCGCGAAGCGCCCGACCGGAACCTCGCGCTCGAACTCGTGCGGGTGACCGAGGCGGCGGCGATGGCCGCCGGCCGCTGGGTGGGGCGCGGCGACAAGAACGGCGGCGACGGCGCGGCGGTCGACGCCATGCGCAAGCTCATCGGCACGGTCTCGATGCGCGGCGTGGTCGTGATCGGCGAGGGCGAGAAGGACGAGGCGCCCATGCTGTTCAACGGCGAGGAGGTCGGCAACGGCGACGGCCCGGAGTGCGACGTCGCGGTGGACCCGATCGACGGCACCACCCTGATGTCCAAGGGCATGCCCAACGCCCTGGCCGTGCTGGCGGTGGCCGAGCGCGGCGCGATGTTCGACCCGTCCGCGGTCTTCTACATGGAGAAGCTCGCGGTCGGCCCGGAGGCGGCGGACGTCATCGACATCACGGTGCCGATCGCCGAGAACATCCGCCGGGTGGCGAAGGCCAAGCACAGCGACGTCCACGACGTGACGGTCTGCATCCTGGACCGCCCGCGCCACGAGTCCCTGGTCCACGAGGTCCGCGCGGCGGGCGCCCGCATCCACTTCATCTCCGACGGCGACGTGGCCGGCGCCATCTCGGCGGCGCGGCCGAACACCGGCATCGACCTGCTGGTCGGCATCGGCGGCACCCCGGAGGGCATCATCGCGGCGGCGGCCCTGAAGTGCATGGGCGGCGCCATCCAGGGCCGGCTGTGGCCGAAGGACGACGAGGAGCGCCAGAAGGCCATCGACGCGGGCCACGACCTGGACCGGGTGCTGACCACGAACGACCTGGTGCGCGGCGACAACGTCTTCTTCTGCGCCACCGGCGTGACGGACGGCGACCTGGTGCGCGGCGTGCACTACCGGGCGGGCGGCTGCACGACGCAGTCCATCGTGATGCGCTCGAAGTCGGGCACGGTCCGCATGATCGACGGCTTCCACCGCCTGACCAAGCTGCGCGAATACTCGTCCGTCGACTTCGACCCGACCCCAACCGACGAGCCCGTCCTCCCCCCACTCCCGTAACGACTCAAGCAAGGGCACTTGAGAAGGGCTCTCAGCCCAAGGAAGGGCCTCGGTTCGTTCCCCGTACGGCCTGGGCGCAGCCCAACCGCGCTTCTCCCTTCTTGGCAACCAGCTTTTCCGGTTGCCAAGAAGGG